>JAFGQI010000078.1 GCA_016935755.1 Anaerolineales bacterium | reverse complement strand
TTGCCGAACGTATTCACCAATCCTTCGTCGCCCGCACCGCCGCCCGCGATCACGCCCTGACCCAGGCGCGCACTTTGATCCGCTACTGCGCCAACGCCATCCGCGCCGTCCACCGCGACGAGATTGACCTGGCAGATCAAAACCTGGCCTCCGCCAGGCAGCTGGCCCTGGAAATGAAGGAAAACCTGGCTGTCTATCCCGACCTGTATCACGCCGGCTACACCCAGGACGCCTTGAAGGAATTTGCCGAGGCCAGCATCGTCTACACCCTGGTTTTCCAGGATGGGCGCCTGCCTGATCCGGAGGAGCTGGGCCTGGAGTATGCCACCTACCTGCAGGGGTTGGCGGAGGCCGCTGGAGAGCTGCGCCGCCGCTGCCTGGATATCCTGCGGCATGGGCACTCCCACCAGGCTGAGAAGCTGCTCACCTATATGGATGACATCTACGCCGTTCTGATCACCATGGATTATCCGGATGCCATTACCGGCGGGCTGCGTCGGCTGACCGATCTGGTGCGCGGCGTCACCGAGCGCACCCGCGGCGATATGACCATCAGCCTGCGCCAGGAGCAGCTGGAAAACAGCCTGCGCGAGCTGCAGGAACGCCTGTAAGCCAGGGCGGCATGCGTACCATCCGCGCTTCCGAAATCGGTACTTACCTTTTTTGCCAGCGCGCCTGGTGGTATCAAAAGCAGGGCATCCCGACCGAGAACCAGGCCGAAATGCTCTCAGGCAGTGAAATGCACTCCCAGCACGGCCGCGCCATGTTGGGAGTAAGCTGCCTGCGCATGCTGGCCTATGGTCTGGCGCTTCTGGCGGTGATCCTGGTTGGGATGCAGATCGCTGACCTCATCCTGGGCGCCTGAACCTCATTCGCTGAGAATAATTCACCCTCAAAGAGATCTCCATGTCCCCCCTCCTGCTGGCTGCAATCGTTTTTCTGGCTGCGCTGATTCTATTTTGGCAGGCGCGCCGCCGCCAGAGTTCGCTCGGCCTGCCCGCCGGGCGCATTATCTACGCAGATATGCACAATTGGGGCAAAGTCGAACAGCCGCTGTATGACTCCGCCTCGGGCCTGACCGGGAAGCCCGATTATCTGGTCGAACAGCACGGGCAGTTGATCCCGGTGGAGGTCAAGTCCAGCCGGGTCAAGGATGCCCCCTACGATGCGCACATCTTCCAGCTGGCAGCCTACTGCCTGCTGGTGCAGCGCTGCCTGGGGAAACGGCCGGCGTACGGCATCCTGCATTACCCGGAGCGCACCTTTGCCATCGATTACACCCCGGCCCTGGAAAAGCGGCTGCTCGAGATGATCGAAGAGATGCGCTTGCAGGAGCGGCACAAACAGGTTGACCGCTCGCACGAATCTCCACAGCGCTGCAGCAGCTGCGGCTATCGTTCCGTCTGCGATCAGAGGCTTCGATTATAATTGGCCTACCATGCCTGATCACAGCCTCCCCCCACGCAGCATCGCCGTGATGGCAAACCCCCAGGTGGGCGAAGCCTATCAGCAGGCCCAGGAAGTTACCGCGGCGCTGCAATCTCATGGCGCCACAGTGAGCTGCGGGATGCTCAATGACGAAGACCTGCGCGCGCAGGTCATGGATGGGGGCTTCGACCTGCTGATCGCTCTGGGCGGGGATGGCACCATGCTGCGCGCCGGTCACCTGTGTGCGCCAGTCCAGGTACCCATCCTGGGGATCAACATGGGGCGCTTCGGCTTTCTGACCGAAGTTGAGCTGGATGAGTGGCGCGCCGCCCTGCCCCGCCTGCTGCAAGGCGAATACCGGCTCGAAAAACGCATGATGATCTCTGCCAGCCAGTGGCGCAACGGGCAGCGCCTGGGCGACTGGGAGGTGCTGAACGAAATCGTGGTCAGCCGCGGCCACCTGGTGCACCCGGTGCATCTGGAAGCCAGCGTTGACGGGCGCTTCCTGAGCACCTTCGTGGCTGATGCCCTGATCGCCGCCACCCCCACCGGCTCAACTGCCTATGCCCTGGCGGCTGGCGGGCCGATCTTGCCGCCGGAACTGCGCAACATTCTGCTGGTAGCTGTCGCCCCCCACCTGTCGATCGACCGGGCGATCGTCCTGGCGGAGGGCTCGACGGTAAATATTACCGTGGTCACCGACCACCAGGCGGTGCTCTCCCCCGACGGACAGCCGCCGCTCGATCTGGAAACCGGCGACCAGATCACTGCTTGCGCCAGCGAGCATTCCGCTCTGTTTGTGCGCTTCCAGGATCCCGGCTACTTCTACCGCAACCTGACCCCGCACATGAGCCAAAACCCATCCACAGGAAACCACCGATGAGCGAAACCCCTCCCCCTCTATACTGCGCCAACCATCCCAAAGTTGAAACCACCCTGCGCTGCAACTACTGCGAAAAACCGATCTGCCCGCGCTGCGCCGTGCTCACCCCCACCGGCTACCGCTGCAAAGAGTGCGTGCGCGGCCACCAGAAGGTCTTTGAAAACGCCCAGTGGATGGATAATGTGCTGGCATTTGTGGTCGCCGCCGTCCTGTCCTTCCTCGGCAGCCTGCTGGCCTCGCTCTTCGGGTTCCTGACCATCTTCATCGCCCCCATCGCCGGAGGCATCATCGCCGAAGCGGTGCGCTTTGTCACCCGGCGCAGGCGCTCGCGCAATCTGTTTCTGGTCACAGCCATCGGGGTCGCTTTGGGCAGCCTGCCCATGCTGCTCATCCCCATAGCTGGCGCCTTGATGGGCAGTTATGGGCTGTCCAGCGTGCTTTTCTCCTTGATCTGGCGGGGCGCCTATACCATCCTGGCGACTTCGACCGCTTACTATCGTTTAGGAGGCATTCAGATCAAGTAATGCTGACTGAAATCCATATCGAAAATTTTGCTATTATCGAACGGCTGGACCTGCAGTTCCTGCCCGGCCTGGTCACCTTCACCGGTGAGACCGGCGCGGGCAAGTCCATCATCATCGACGCGGTCGAAATCCTGCTGGGAGGCAAAGCCGAAATTAACCAGGTGCGCGCCGGCAGCGAGCGCGCCAGCGTGGAAGGCATCTTCCGCATTCCCGAGACGGTGCGCGCCCAGGTGCACGCCATCCTGGCTGAGCAGGAGCTGCTCGACGAGCCAGACTTCCTGACCCTGGGCCGCGAAATCCGCTCGAACGGGCGCAGCGTCGCCCGAATCAATGGCCGCAGCGTCAGCGCCAGCCTGCTGCGCCAGCTGGGCGAGCACCTGGTGGATGTGCACGGCCAATCCGAGCATCTTTCCCTGCTGCATGTCAACCAGCACCTGGGTCTGCTGGATCGCTATGCCGCTGTTGACAGCCGCAGCGACCTGCAAAATCAATTGAAGGCCTACCAGCAGACCTACCAGCGCCTGCAGCAGATCGGGCACGAGCTG
Source organism: Anaerolineales bacterium (assembly GCA_016935755.1). GTDB lineage: Bacteria > Chloroflexota > Anaerolineae > Anaerolineales > UBA4823 > JAFGQI01. The sequence continues at coordinate 11,139 of JAFGQI010000078.1, read as the reverse complement.
GAAAAACTGCGCCAGGATGAGCGCGACGCCGCCCGGCGCAGCGATATGCTGGCTTACCAGATCAAGGAAATCGAAGCCGCTCACCTGCGCCCCGGCGAGGAAGAAGAGCTGCGCGGCGAGCGCAACCGGCTGGCTAACGCCGAAGGCCTGGCTTCGCTGACCCAGGAGGCCCTGCTCGCCCTGGACGAGGGCAGCCCCGAAGCCGCGGCGGCCTCGGATCTGTTCGGCCAGGCGGCTCATGCTCTGGCCAGCCTGGAGCGGCTGGATCCATCTCAAGCTGCCTTGAGCGAGCAGGCCCAGAGCCTGCTGGATGGCTTGAGCGAGCTGATCCGCAACCTGCGCCTGTATCTGGAGAGCATCGAATTCAACCCCCGCCGCCTGGATCAGGTCGAAGAGCGCCTGGGGATCCTGCACAACCTGAAGCGCAAATATGGCGATTCGATCCCGGTCGTGCTGGAATTTGCCGCCGCGGCCAAGCGCCAGTTAGACGAGATCACCCATGCTTCCGAGCGCATCCAGGAGCTGGAAGCCGAGCAGGAGCGCCTGCTGGTCCAATTGGGGCAGGAGGGACAGGCGCTCTCGCAAACCCGCCAGGCAGCCGCCCAAACACTGGAAACCGCCATCGAAGCCGAGCTGGACGAACTGCACATGAGCGGGGCGCACTTCAAGGTGGATTTCCACCGCCAGCCCGACCTGCTGGGCGCGCCCATGCCCGACGGGCAGCGGCTGGCCTACCATGCCAATGGCATCGAGCGGGTGGAGTTCCTGATCGCCCCCAACCCCGGCGAAGGCTTCAAGCCGCTGGCCAAGATCGCCTCCGGCGGCGAGACCTCCCGCCTGATGCTGGCGCTGAAAAATGTGCTCGCCCAGGCGGATCACATCGCCACCCTGATCTTCGACGAAATCGACCAGGGCATCGGCGGGCGCGTCGGAGCGATTGTCGGTCATAAATTGTGGCGCCTGGGCCGCCAGCACCAGGTGCTGTGCATCACCCACCTGCCCCAGCTGGCTGCCTTCGGTGAACAGCATTTTCATGTCGCCAAACAGGTGCAGTCCAACCGCACCACCACCCAGGTCAGCCAGCTTGAAGGCCAGGAGCGCCTGATGGAGCTGGCCCAGATGCTGGGCAGCCTCAGCGACGGTACGCTCCAATCCGCTCGCGAGCTTCTCCACATCGCCGAGCAGCAGACCGCCGCCCCAGGCGCGCAAAAATCCTGAGGCCAACCCTGCCGCCATGCCCACGGTAAGCCAGATAACTGAAATGCGCCAGCGCCGCCGCCTGCGGGATGACCGCAGCCCGGCTGGCCGGCTGGGACTGGGCTGCAGCGGCCTGATCAGCCTGCTGCTGGCCCTGGCGGGCATTATCCTGGCGTACGCCTATGCCGACCTGACCCGCAGCCTGCCGCCGGTGGAGAGCCTGCCCGTGCTGCTGGATCCCAGCGATGGCCCGCTGATGCAGCCCACCCGCCTGTACGACCAGACCGGCGAACATCTCCTGCTCTCGCTGGAAAACCCCTGCGCCCCAGGGCGCAGCTATCTGCGTCTGGCTTCTTCAGCCGAGGGGCAAACCGGAACCGGCGAGACTTCCCTGCTGCCCTCCAACCTGATCACCGCCACCCTGGCCTCTGCCGACCCGCGCTTCTGGCAGCATGCCGGCTTCTCGCTGGCTGGCCTCGCCCAGGATCGCCAGGCCACCCTGGCTCAGCGCCTGGCGGCTGACCTGCTGCTCTCCGACGAACCGGCGGGGCTGCGCCGCGCCCTGCGCGAGCGCCTGCTCGCCGCCCAGATGACCGAACAGTATGGGCGGGATCAGGTGCTGGAGTGGTATCTCAACAGCGCCAACTACGGCCACCTGGCCTATGGCGCTGACGCCGCGGCGCGCTTCTATTTCGGCAAGCCAGCCTCCGAACTCAGCCTGGCACAGGCGGCTCTGTTAGCTGCCGCCGCCGAAACGCCCGAACTGAACCCGGTGGACGCCCCCCAGGCGGCTCTCGAACGCCAGAAACGCATTATTCAGGATATGCTGCGCTATCGCCTGATCAGCCCGGAACAGGGCGTGCAGGCCGCGCAGGAAGAGCTGACCCTGGCGTCTGCCGCCTCTGTCGAAGCCAGCCTGGCGCCGGCCTTCACCAGCCTGGCGCTGCGGCAGCTGCAGACGCAAATCCCGTCTCAGCGGCTGGAGCGGGGCGGGCTGCGCGTGCTCACCAGCCTGGATTATGAGCTGCAGCTGCAGGCAGCCTGCGCAGCCCAAATCCAGGTCGCCCGCGCCCAGGGACAGCCCGTGAACCCGGCCGTAGATCAGGCGGACTGCCAGGCGGCGCGCCTGCTGCCCACCTCCACCCTCAAGATCGACCCCTACCCCGGCGGGCTGGAAGCCAACGTGATCATCCTCGACCCGCTCAACGGTAAAATCCTGGCCCTGGTAGGCTCTGCGCCGGAAGTGCTGCAGGAGACTGCCCTGCCAGACCGCCCCGCTGGCTCGCTGGCGACAACTTTCACCTACCTCACTGCCTTCACGCGCGGCTTCAGCCCGGCTTCCCTGGTGTGGGACATCCCGGGAGAAGATCCTGCCAGCGGCGGGCAGAATTTCGATGGGCTGTATCACGGCCCCATGCGGCTGCGCACCGCCCTGGCAAATGATTACCTGGTTCCGGCCCAGCAGGTGCTCAATCAGGTGGGGATTGAAAATGTCTGGCGCACCGCCCAACAGATCGGCGCGATCCCCGCCGGCGCCCAGTTCGATCAGGATGCAGATAACCCCTTCTTCCTGGATCAGCTCAATCTGCTGGATGTCAGCCGGGCCTTGGCCGTATTTGCCAATCAGGGCGTGCTGAGCGGACGAATCCTGGAAGCCAGCCAACCCGCCAGCTCCCAATCGGCCTCCCACGCGCCTGCCCTGCAGCCCGTGGTGCTGGAAAGAGTGGAGGAGTTCACCAGCCAGGCCGGGCAGCCCGGCCAGGTATGGCTGGAATGGAATTCCTACCAGACGCGCCCGATCATCACACCGCAGCTGGCCTACCTGATGACCCAGGCGCTGAGCGATGAGACGGCGCGCTGGCCCAGCCTGGGGCATCCCAATGCCCTGGAGATTGGCCGGCCCAGCGCGGCCAGGTTGGGGCGAGACGCCTCCGGGTCGAGCAATTGGGCGGTCGGCTACATTCCCCAGCGCGTCGTCGGCGTGTGGCTGGGGCCTGCTCATGCGCTGGATGTGCTGCCTGCGGATTCCTCCGGGGGGGTGCTGCCCCAGGCGGCGGCTGGTCTGTGGCATGCGCTGATGCAGTATGCCAGCCAGGAGTTCCCCTCCCAGGCCTGGCTCATGCCCGGCGGGATCAGCACGGCCAAGGTCTGCGACCCTTCGGGCCTGCTGCCGACCCGCTACTGCCCGAATATTGTCACCGAAATCTTCCTGGAAGGCAGCGAACCCACCCAGGTCGATACCCTGTACCGCCCGGTGCAGATCAACCGCGAGACCGGGCGCCTGGCGACCGTTTTCACCTCCCTGGATCTGATTGATGAGCGCATCTTCTTGATCACCCCCCCCGAAGCCGCGGCATGGGCGCGCACGGCCGCCCTCCCATCGCCGCCCGCCAGTTATGACCTGATCCCGATTGACCTGCCGTCCTGGCCGGAGGCGGCTGTCCAGTCTCCCGCCATGTTCGCGGTCGTGCGGGGCCAGGTGCCCATTACCGGCGTCGCCAGCGGGGAAGAGTTTGCCTCTTACCGTATTCAAGTCGGCCCCGGGCTGAACCCGCAAGCCTGGCTGCAGGTGGGCGAAGAGATCACTCAGCCCATCTCGAACAGCCTGCTGGCGACCTGGGATACGACCGGCTTGAGCGGACTGTATGCGGTGCAGCTGCTGGTCATCCGGGAAGATCAAAGCCTGCGCCGCGCCGCCATCATGGTGACGGTGGACAACCAGCCGCCCCAGGTGCAGATCGAATATCCCAGCGGCGGGGCAGAGCTGGAGCTGGCCCGGCAGGAGAGCGCCGTCCTGCAGGCGGCGATAAGCGATAACCTGGCGCTGCAGAGCGTTGATTTTTATATCGACGGCAGGCTGCTGACCTCCTTCAGCCAGCCCCCCTATGCCATTTCATGGACTCTGAAAGCTGGCTCGCACACCCTGCGCGTGGTCGCCACCGACCAGGCAGGCAACACCAGCGAAGCCTCGGTAACCTTTGTAGTCAAATGAAAGCAGGTTGTATCTCGGCATTTACGCCGAAGCACGCGGGATCAATCCCGCGCTACGGGCTGTAACTCGGCATTTATGCCGAAGTCAAGCACAGCTACGGCACAGTGGCAGTGAACCAATCAAACTCGACGCCCAGATCGGGGTATTCAGCGTAGATCGAGACGCCCACCTGCCCGCCGCCAGGGTAAGTGCGGTCGGATGCCGAGCCAACTTCGATGCCGTTGATAATGAACGTCAGCACATTGCCAATGCAGGTGGCGGCGATCTGGTTGGGCTGATTCTTCATCTGGATCGCCGTGGTGGCGCCTTTCTTCAGCAGTTGAAAGCCATCTGCCTTGGTATACAGCCAGATATACCAGTACCCGCCGCTGGTCATGCTGAACTCATACCAGCCCGCGTCCGTAGCCCGGCAGACCACGCTGATGTTGTTCGTGTTCGGGCCAGCCACTTTCTGGGCGTAGGTCTCAACGCGCACATCCGAGTTCTGCAGCACCAAATCGTAAAAAGTATACAGGCCGACCTTAGCAGGGCTGATCTCCAGATAGAGCTTGCCGTCATCGGTGAAAGCCCGGTAGGCATCCGAGTCAGGGATCCGCAAGGTGTTCCAATAATCCGGGCTGTCAAACTGGGTGGTGAAGAAAGCCTCCCCGGACTGCGAAGCGTTCGGGTTGCCCAATTCACCGCCGCCCCCGCCTCCGCCAGAAGACAGGGTGGAAGTATACGCCACAGCCGCGCCGTTAATCTCGCCTTCCAGCACTTCCAGAGTATCCGAACGCACCACTGAGATGGGGAAAACATCCTCCGGGCTGTGGGAGCGCACCACCGAGCAGTAGCCTCCCAGGGTGCCATCATCCAGGGTGGTGCCGTCCATCTGGGTGATGATATCACCCGGCTGCAGACCAGCGATCTCGGCGGGCGAGCCTGGCTTCACCGAGCGCACCCACACGCCCACCACCGGGTTGTCCTGCAGCTTCCCGCTTACGCCCACGCCGTTCACGCCCAGCGAATCGAGATCCATACCGCCACGCAGCTGGTCGATGACCGCCCGGGCTTCATCGCGCGCCACGGCGTAGTTCTGATCCAGATTGGTAAAGCCGAAGTTCACCCCCACCACCTTGCCGTCCTCGGTCGCCAGCGGCCCGCCCGAATTGCCAGGGTTGACCTTGGCGGTATGCTCGATGATGTTGCTGACCGAAGCGGTCGTCCAGTTCACGCTGCCGGTGGTCTTGGAGACGATGCCCTTGGTGAGCGAATAGCCGATCCCGGCCCCGCTGATCGGGAAGCCCGCCGTGTAGACATCCAGCCCGGCCTTGATCTCGCCCTGATACCAGTCGAGATAGGAAAAGCCGTCCCCATCGATGTCAATCACCGCCAGGTCCGAGCATTCGGAAACGCCCAGCACGACCGCGCTGCGTGGGGCTTCTTCGCCGTACACTTTCACCTGCAAGGTGGCCGCGTACGCCACCACATGGTTATTGGTCACAGCAATGCCGGCCGGGTCGATGATAAAACCCGTGCCGCTGCCGCCCACATTGGCCTGCCAGCCCTCCTCCGGATCACGATAGGAACCTGCAGCCTCGATGTAGATGACCGCTTTCTCCATAGCATCCAGGGTGGTCACCAGACCTACCGGGGTTTCTGGGGTAGCCGTGGCTTCCGGGGTGGCAGTGTTCTCCGGCGTGGCGGTGGCTTTCTCGGTGGATACGCTCAAGTTGCAGCCCAGGCTGACCGCCATGACTAAAATTAAAGCCCAAATCAAAGATTTATGAAAATGCGCCTTCATCATCTCTTCCTCCTCCAGACCACAAAACCAGAACCGCTGAACAGATAGAAAAAGTTTACCACAAAGTGCCTGCAGCTAGAGGCTTTATAAACCCAGGATTCGATAGGTGGTGGAAAATGCCAGAGGAGGTAAATCGTCCAGGGGGAAGAATGCGACCCGGTCGACATCATCGCCGGGGCGCAGATCGCCCGAAGTGATTTCGGCGCGGTATACAATCAGGATATGCGCCCCGCGTTCATGCTCCTGGCCGAACAGAACATCCTGCAGGGCGGTGACGCGCACCCGCAGCCCGGCCTCTTCCAGGCACTCCCGCTCGACGGCTGCGCGCGGATCCTCGCCCGCATCGACAAAACCTGCCGGCAGAGTCCACAGCCCGCGCTGGGGATCGTTTGCCCGCCGCACCAACAGCACACGCCCCTCCTGCTCGATCAAAGCCGCTGCGGCCACCTTGGGATCGGCAAAATATACCCACTCGCACGCCGGGCAGACGGGGCGCAGGCGGCCAAAACGCTCCGCTTGCGTCAGCTTGCTGCCACAGCGAGGGCAAAAGTTGATCTCATGCTCGAGGCTGGCTGCCATTGATCTAAACTTTCCGAATAGAAGATGAAAATCCCTAACGGGTTGAAGAGCGCCGCAGCAGATAGGCGGCCAGACCGGCGCCGATCGCCAGCAGAGCCAGCAGCACCTGCAAAATCTTCAGCAGTGGGCTGCGAACCAGCAGCGCCGCCGGTTCCTGCTCGCCGACCGGCTGGGTCGGCAAAATATCCTCCGCTTCGCCGCCGCCGAGGCCCTCTTCCCTTTCCGGCGTAGCCATGGCGCGCTCATCGGGCAGAGGCTGCGCCTCGACTGCCGTTTCCGTGGCAGTGAGCGGGAGGGCCAGTTCTACGGGCTGCTCTTCCACCACCTCGGTTTCGGTAGGCTGCGGCCTGGCAACTTCTTTGGCCATCGGCGCTTCGACCGCCTGGGTTTCGATGCTCAAGGCATCCAGCTCGGGGGTGACGGCTCCGTTCAACCCGCCGCCGCCCATGCCCGGCGGCGCGATCAGCTGAGGCGCCTGCGCCACCACTGAGGGCTGCAGCCGGGTAGCGGCCAGATCGCCGACGAAGACAATCAGGAAGAAAATCGCCGAGAGCACAGAGGCCAGGCGCAGCACCGGGTAGGCGGAGGGCTGAGAGCGAACCCCAGGGCGCAGGCTGGCCATCTGCGGGGTGAGGGTGAAATTGCGCGGGGCGCGCAGGCGGGGCTGGCGGCGCAGGATGGCGCGAGTGCGGCGCAGCTCCCCCAGCGCAGAACGCAGCGGCTCTTCGGCCCTGATCCGGCTTTCCAGCCGGGAGCGTTCTTGCGGGGTGATTTGATCATCGAGATAGGCTGAGAGTTGCTCCCAGTCGCGGGGGTTAATTCTGGTCATTGTTATCGCTCTCTTCTACCAGACGGAAAGCGGCTGGCAAAAGTTCCCAGAATCCCTGCAGGCAGTCGCGCAAGCGCAGCCGGGCGCGCGCCAGACGGCTCTTTACCGTTCCCAGGGGGTTGCCGATCGCCTGGGCGGCCTCCATATAATCCATCCCCTGCAGATCCACCAGCACCACCACGGCGCGGAAGTCATCCGGCAGATGCTCCAGGCAGCGCTGCAGGGCGCGCGCCAGTTCGGCTCGCTCCACCGTCTCTTCCGGGGTTTCGCCGGGATCGGACAGCCAGCGCGGCGATTCGATTTCCTCATCATCTTGATCCACCGGCTCGAGGGGCGTGGTCGGGCGGCGCTTGCGGCGGCGCAGCTCGTCATAGCACAGATTGGTGACAATGCGCAGCAGCCAGGCTTTGAACGACCCGCCGCGGTAGGAGCCCAGGTTGCGGAAAGCGGAAATAAAGGCATCCTGAGCGGCGTCCTCCGCCGCCTCTGACTCGCTCATCATGCGGTAGGCCTGGTTGTAGACCATATCCTGGTACGCCAGCACCAGGCGATTGAACGCATCGAGATCGCCCTGCCGCGCCGCCTGGATTAGTGCTGCTTCGTCCATAATTCCCTAATCCTAACCCAAAGCCGCCAAAGGGGCAAGGGCGCTAACCGGCTTTGCCGCCATAAGCCCACCAGCGCTTGAGCTTGCGCTGCCAGGCCTGGGAGGCCTGCAGCTCGGAGAGGGCCAGTTCGGCGGCGCGCTCCCCACGATCAGTCACATCGGCTAGATCGACGCGATCCAGCAGGCCGATCCCTTCCAGGTCGGGCCGGATGATCACATCCGGCTGGTCCAGCTGCAGGCGCATCTCGGTGATCGCCAGGCTGCCAATTTCCAGTGAGCGCAGGAAGACGCTGAAAGCCTGCGCCAGGCGCAGCTGGGCGATCTGGCGCAGCAGGGGCACATGCTGGAGCAGGCTGGGCGGCTCAAACGTCTCGATGGGATGCAGCTGCGGACCGTTCAGCGCCACTGCCGCCACCGGCAGCCGCGGCGCCAGGGCGCGCGCTGGCGCAACCGGCACCGGGTTGAGCAGCCCGCCATCCACCAGGGTGTAGTTCTCCCATTCCTGCGGCGGGAAAATCCCCGGCACGGCGATGGTCGCCAGCACGGCATCCAACACCCGGCCATGCTTCAGGATGACTTCCCGGCCGGTCTTGAAATCCACCGCCGAGACGGCGAAAGGGATGCGCAGTTCGTCAAAGGTGCGCTCCCCCAGCATCTCGCCCAGGACGCGGTTGATCCCCGCCACCCCCAGGATCGAGGGGCCATCGCCCGGCATGCGGTGGTACAGGTTGGACTGGTCCACCTGCAGGAAGCGCTCCAGGATTTCGTCCGGCCCGTAGCCGGCGGCGTAGAGCGAGCCGATCATGCCTCCGGCGCTGGTGCCAGCCAGCGCCCGGATTTGGAAGCCAGCCTTCAGCAGGCAGCGCAGCACGCCCAGGTGGGCGATGCCCTTGGCCCCGCCGCCTCCCAATGCCAGGGTGATGTCCATAGGAGTTTCGCCTCTCTTAGATTCTCGAAGCTGCTGTCCGCTGTGCTGGAATCATAACATACGCCAGCGGATGCACTCGAAGTATAACATCAGCCGGTTGAGCCGGGAGCAATCCAGGCGTTTTTATTTGTGGGGTGAAATATGACAAACGACACATGACAGGATGAACGAATGTCGCGATAATGGTTGTATTAAAGAAATCATCCTCTCGAACTGGTGAAAGCCGTAATTGGGTCTCGTAAAGGAAAAGTCTATGGAACTGTTTCCAAACCTGGAAATCGGATGGTCCAACGGATGGATTTTGATTGTGCTTTTCTTTGGGGCTTATGGAATGATGCTGGTTTTCTTCCCCAAAAGTGCAATTGCGAGGCTATATGACCGATCAGGTCAGAGAAAATATCCGTTACTCCGCCAGCTTTTTGTTGTGAGCCTCGTATTGTTATGGTTTATTTTTATGGGTTTGACCCCCCTGAAAATTGGTGAGGCAGTGTTTGTGATCGGGATTTCCATCTATTCCCTTGGGCTGATTGGATTTTTAATCGCCCTGTATCATTTCAAAAACGCTCCAGTTGATCAGCCAGTTACAATGGGGCTCTACAGGTTCTCACGGCACCCTCAACAATTGGCCTTCTCCATATCCTTCCTTGGGATCAGCATCGCCATAGGATCATGGTCAGCATTCGCAATCATCGTCCTGGGTATGATTGGAGCTCATCAGAAAATCATCGCCGAGGAGCAGGCCTGCCTGGAACAATATGGCGAGTCGTATCAGAACTATATGGAACGCATTCCCCGGTATTTCTTGTTCTTCTAAATGGTTCAAACCTGCTCCCTTGCGGGCAGAGCGGACCGTTGGGCGGCCTGCTCGATCCAGGCGTACAACAGGAATATTCTGCTATAAACCACAGGCATTATCACGGGAAAAATGATGGAAGCTCAATACAAGCACACCCAATATGGAATACAAATGTTTTTCGTCTTTATCGCAGCCGGTGTTGTGATCGCGGCGGCTGCTTCGGCAGCCATTGCCGAGAACCGCTGGGGGTCTGCTGTGGTCATGATTTGCCTTTATCTCTTAGGACTTGCTTTGTTTTACTCATTGACGATTGAGCTGTCCGAAGAAAAACTGAGATTTTGGTTTGGCATAGGAGTTGTTCAGAAGTCCTATTTATTGAGCGAGATCCAATCCGTCCGAGAAGTGAAGAATCCCTGGTATTACTTTTGGGGAGCGAAGTCCATTCCTGGCGGATGGTTCTACGCCATTGCGCCAGGAGAAGCGGTGGAAATTGTCCTCAAAAATGGCAAAATCGTCCAACTGGGAACGAACCAGGCAAAAATGCTCAAAAAAGCGCTAGATCTTGCCATCCAGCCGGGAAGCTGACGCTACAAGCCAGTATAGAGACAGCAGTAGGGTGCGTTGTAAAGTGACGCATCCTATTACTGCCAGATTGCCCCAGATAGCAATAATTCAAACTGATGATCTTGGCGGATTTTTCAGTATGGTGAACTGTTCCGCCGATTATGCAAATTCATTTATGCACACTGCTCAATAAGTCGGTGGAAAAAATCTATCCAAATGTCCGAATTTTGGGAAAATAGATCACAAGAAATGATGCACGCTGGATGTAATGATGCCAAAACATGGTAAAGTCTGATGGAATCATCATCCTTAGGTGTTTAAATATTTGGTAAAATTATGACGACGTGGAATTTCGGAATAATATTTGACTCTGTTCGTTAGTCTAAACTATCGATACTTGAATCCTGGCAGAGGAGACAGTAAATGTTGAGAAATCCTAGAATATTTTCAGCAATTTTAGTTATATCATTGTTGCTTGCTTCATGTGGACCGAAGGACACACCTGAGGTTGCCGCAGAAGAGTTTATGGGTGCCCTTCTCACAATGGATGGAAACAAACTAGCTGAGAGAACATGTGTTGCCCAGCAAGCAAATGTCCAAAGTACAGGACTTTTTCTATCCGCAGCTGCTATTATAGGACAACAGGCAACTGACCAGTCTCTTAAAGCAGATTTATCTAACATAAAATACGATCGAATTGCTGGTGATAAAAACAGTGCACAAGTGCAAGTAAAAGGTGAAATCCGCACGGCTATTCTTGCAGTTTTCCAGGTAACTCCTATTGATACTATTAAGTGGTAACATAAATTCGGACAAAAAAACGGGCAAGATTAAGGTGGTACACTGTGCATATGAGGAAGCAAT
>JAFGQI010000077.1 GCA_016935755.1 Anaerolineales bacterium | reverse complement strand
CCATGATCAGGATGGGCGCCTGCAGGCCCGCCCGGCGCAGCTCAATACCCTCGACCAGGCGGTGCACTGCCAGGCGGGCCGCGCCAGCCTGCAGGGCAGCCCGCGCCACGCGCACCGCGCCGTGACCGTAGGCGTTGGCCTTGACCACCGCCATCAGGTCAACTTTCTCTCCGACATAGTGCTTGAAAGCCTGCACATTATAGGCAATGGCGTCCAGATCGATTTCAGCCCAGGTGATGATGTTTTCCAGCATCATTCAGCTCCAGTATGCGTGGATGGTGATCCCCTGCGCCAGGCGCACCAGGCCAGCCAGTGAGGTGGGTAAGTTGTCGCATAGGGGGGCGTATTGTTTAGGATCGGAGATAGGCCCTTGTGGGGTGTAATAGGATACGAGATTCATTTTTTCTCCATAAGCAACATGCGTGTTCCTGTTCGGATAAATTATAATAGCTCTATGCCCAAGACACACACCCAATTTGTTTGCCAGCAGTGCGGTCGCGTCAGCGCCCGCGAAATGGGGCGCTGCCCAAAATGCGGCGCCTGGAACAGCATGGTCGAGGAGGTGGTGGTGGCTGCGCCTCCAACGGCTGCCAGCCACGCGGCGCGTGGGTTAGGGGTGCGCTCGTCTCCGCGCAAGCTGGCGGAGATCAGCGGGGATGTGGAGGAGCGCATGCCCGTCTCGATGGGCGAGTTCGCTCGCGTTCTGGGCGGCGGGCTGGTGCCGGGGTCAGTGGTGCTGATTGGCGGCGACCCGGGGATCGGCAAATCGACCTTGCTGCTGCAGGTGGCGCTGGAGTTGGCGCACCAGTCCAGGGTGCTGTATGTCTCTGGCGAGGAATCAGAGCGGCAGGTAAAAATGCGCGCCCTGCGCCTGCTGCGCGCCAATGGCGCAGAGGAAGACGTCCCCACGGGCATCCCGGATGAACTGTACCTGGTGACCGAGACCAACCTGAGCGTGATTTTGGAGCATGTCGGCCAGGTGAAACCGGCTGTGCTGGTGGTTGACTCGATCCAGACCACCTACATCCCAGAGCTGGACAGCTCGGCTGGCTCGGTGACACAGGTGCGCGAGTCGGCCTCGCGTCTGCGCGAGCTGGCGAAATCCTCCGGCATGGCTGTCTTCCTGATTGGGCATGTCACAAAAGAAGGAGCGATTGCCGGGCCGCGCATTTTGGAGCATATCGTGGACACAGTGCTCTACCTGGAGGGCGATCGTTTCCAGTCTTACCGTTTGCTGCGCTCGGTGAAGAATCGCTTTGGGGCAACTTCCGAGGTGGGCGTTTTTGAGATGCGCGAGCGCGGCCTGGTTGAGGTCGCCAATCCTTCCGAGGCCTTCCTGGCTGAGCGCATGGTCAATTCACCTGGCTCGGCGATTGCGGTGACGATGGAAGGCACGCGCCCACTGCTGGTGGAAATCCAGGGGTTGACCAGTCCCACTTCCTTCGGAAACCCAAGACGCACACCTAACGGGGTTGATTTTAACCGCCTGCTGCTCACTGTGGCGGTGCTGACTCGCCGGGTTGGGCTGCACCTGGGCGAGCAAGATATCTTCGTCAACGTGGTGGGCGGGCTGTCGGTGGACGAACCCGCCGCCGATCTGGCGATTGCGGCGGCAATCACTTCTTCGCTGCGCGGCGTGCCCTTGCGGGCGGATACGGTCTTGATCGGCGAAATCGGCTTATCGAGCGAACTGCGCATGGTGGGGCAGATGCCGGCGCGCCTGCGCGAGGCCGCCAAGCTGGGCTTTCGGAGCGCCATCGTGCCGCACCGCATTCGCCGAGGAGAACCCTGGCCAGAGGATATCCAGATCATTGAGGCGCGCAGCCTGCGGCAAGCGCTGGATCGCGCTCTGCTGGATAGTGAAAAGGGCGACGGGCATTAGGTTTCGAATTTGCTGATATTGGCTGATAGCCTAATCTCTCTCTCATCTTTTTCTATATAAAATCTAAGTAAATCTACATTGACCGGGCTATAATACCTGGTAAATTTGCATTTGTTTTGTCCTATTCCATGCAGTTTTCAGGAGAGTATGTATGCTGCGCAAACGCATCCAGTTAGGCTTACTTCACGTGGCTGTAGCGATGACCCTTGTGCCGATCAACAGCACTCTGAACCGCGTGATGATCAAAGAGCTGGCTATCTCGGCTACCCTGGTGGCGATCCTGGCCTCTCTGCCCTACCTGTTTTCCCCCATCCAGGTGGCTATCGGTTCTTTTTCCGACCGCCATCCGATCCTGGGTTTTCGCCGCTCGCCTTATATCCTAATTGGCCTGCTGCTGTGCGTGATTGGGGTGATCGTTTCCCCCCAGGTGGCTTTCAAGCTGGCGGAGGATTTCTGGCCTGGCGTTGGCCTGGGAATACTGGCTTTTGGGGCATGGGGCATGGGCTACAACCTGGCCGCAGTGTCCTATCTTTCCCTGGCAACGGAACTATCTGGTGAGAGCGGGCGCGGGAAAACGATTGCGGTGATGTGGTTCATGATGATCACCAGCATCATCGTGACTGCGATCGGGCTCAGCCGCATGGTGGATCCCTATACACCCGCAGCGATGGTGCGCGCTTTTTGGATTGTGGGCCTGGCGGCATTAGCGCTGGGCTTGATCGGAATGCTGGCCCTGGAAAAGCGCGTCCTGTTTCCCCAGGCTGGCAGAACCGAAAATTATACATGGGGCGCAATGTTCCGAGCGATCCTGTCCAATCGCCAGGCGACAGCCTTTTTCTGGTATCTGACGATTTTGCTGGCGGCGATCCTGGGACAGGATCTGCTGCTCGAACCGTTCAGCGGCGAAGCTTTTGGACTGACAGTCAGGCAGTCCACCAGCATCACCTCGCTGTGGGGCACCTGCGTTTTGATTGCCCTGCTGCTGGCGGGCGCGCTGGAAGGGCGGATAGCCAGGAAAAAGATCGCCGCCCTGGGCGCCTGGGGGGCCTTAGCCGGGTTTATACTCATCTTTGCCAGCGGCTTTGTGCTGAACCTGATCGTTTTCTACCTGGGGGTGATGCTGCTCGGGGTCGGAACGGGATTGGCAACGGTCTCTAACCTGTCCTTGATGCTGGATATGACCGCGCCTGAGAAGATTGGTTTGTTTATTGGCGCATGGGGGATGGCTAACGCGGCTTCCCGCCTGGTGGGGACGGTGCTGGGGGGAGCAGTTCGAGACCTGGTGGCGCAGGCATCTCAGAATCCGCTTACGGGCTACCTGGTAGTGTTTGGCATCGAGGCGGGGATGCTGGCGATTTCCCTCACCATGCTGCGACGCATCGATGTGGTCTCGTTTCGACGGCAGGCCGAGGCTTCTTCCCTGGTCGAACGAGCCGCCATTGCCAGCGAGGCTGACTAGATCTTATTGGTGGAGAACAAAATGCAATCTGAGTGGTTGAGTCTGAGCGATGCAGCCCAGATCCTGGGGGTTCATCCCAGCACGGTGCGGAGCTGGTCCGATCAGGGCATCTTACCTGTACACCGGACGAATGGGGGGCACCGCCGCTACTGGCGCGGCGAGATCGAGCTGTGGGTGCAGTCCCAGCAAGCCAATGGGCTGGATGAGATCAACCTGATGGTGCAGAATGCGCTGCGTAATGTGCGTTTTCACATCAGCGAGGGGATTCTAACAAGAGAAGCCTGGTATAACAAGCTGGATGATGAGGCGCGCGAACTGTACCGCGCCAGCGGCAGGAATCTCATGCAGGGTTTGATCAATTCGATCAATTCTTCAGACGATAATGTAATGGATGAGGCAGAAGCGTTGGGCTATGAATACGCCTCGCGCGGCCGCCGCTATGGCATGAACAGCGTTGAGGCAGCCAATGCTTTTCTTTTCTTCCGCAACAGTCTGCTTGAGTCGATGCTGAAGATGTACGAAGCCGCGGCGGTGCGCTCTCCTCATGCCTGGAGCAATATGTTCAGGCGGATCAATGAGTTTACCGACCGCATCCTGATCACCATCCTGGAGACCTACGAAGCATATACCCGCGCCACACGCGGATAGGCAGCTGAATATCTGCGCCCCTTCTCGCGGCTGGTAAGGGAGCGGATTGTTTCAGTGGTAGAATCGTCATGTCGTATCCGTCTAAGTAGATATGGAGCCTGTGTGAGCGATAGTATTGCAGATGTCTTTCTCTCGTTAATTGATGTTTCCCCTATCGCGCGGGTGCGCCGGAATCACGGTCTGGAGCACGCCACGCTGCATGTGCTCTCAGAACAGCATCCTGGGCAGCCGATGGCGGGGCATTCGGATTGGGGTGGTTTCTGGATCCTCGGCGATTTGACAACTGAGCAGGTTACGGCGGGGGTGTATGAAGCCCTGCTGCGGCTGCAGAATGGTCAGCGCCACCTGGCGGTGCACCCAAACTGCGGCACGAATCTGGTTGCGGCGGGCATCCTGGGGGGTGGTTTGGCCTCTCTGGCCTGGCTGGGCGTTGGGCGGAAGTGGCAGGATAAGCTGGAGCGACTACCGTTGGCTTTTACTCTGGCTACGCTGGCTATGGTTGCAGCGCAGCCGCTCGGCCTCTTGCTGCAGCAGGAAGTCACCACCTCGGGCGACCCGCAAGGATTGGCAATTGTCGAGATTATCCCTAGCCAGCGCGGCCGCTTGAAGGCTCACCGCATCCTCACCACCAGCTGATCATGGCCGTTCCAGTCATCTCTGTTCTGCATGGGGAAGATGAGTTTGCCATTGCGCAGTACGTGGTAAAAATTGAAGCTGAACTAGGCGATCCAGCCATGCTGGCGATGAATACCACACGGCTGGACGGTCAATCTTTCAACCCGGAAGAACTGCTCTCCGTAGCTGCAGCGATGCCTTTCCTGTCCAGCCGCCGCCTGGTGGTGTTTACCAATTTCCTGGTTCGCCTGACAACTGATGATGCCAGAAAAAAGTTCATTGAACAATTAGGGAAGATCCCTCCAACTACTGCCCTGGTCCTGATTCGTAATGGGCCCTTGACCAGCGACCAGGACAAGAAGAAAAATAAAACGAACTGGTTTGAACAGTGGGCAAAAACAGCGGGTGAGCGGGTGTTTATTAAGGAATTCATCCCGCTCAAGGGTTCCGAACTGTTCAGAGCGATCCAGGAGCGCGCCGTGCATTATGGCGGGCAGATCAGCGCGCCGGCGGCTGCAGCGCTGGCGGGGTTGGTTGACAACGACCCGCGCCTGGCTGACCAGGAAATCCAAAAGCTGCTGGCTTATGTCAACTATCAGCGCCGAATTGAGCAAGACGATGTGCAGCTGGTGACTGCTGATGCAGGCCAGGGGGATGTTTTTGCGTTGGTGGACGCGCTGGGCAACCAGGACAGCCGTAAGGCGCTGCGGATGCTGCGCCGATTGCTGGAGCAGCAGGAGCCAAGCCAGATATTTGGGATGATGATACGCCAGTTTCGCTTACTGCTGCAAACGCGCGAGATATTGGACAGTGGGGGTCATAAAGCGGAGGTCATGCGCAGCCTGAAGACACCTGGGTTTGTGGCTGATAAAATGATCGGACAGGCGCGCCGTTTCACGCTGCCTGTCCTGGAAAAAATCTATCATCGCCTGCTCGACCTGGATGAGTCAGTTAAGACGGGCCAGGCGCCGATTGAGCTGGCGTTGGAAACTTTTACCGCTGAGCTTACCTTGTAGCTGCTGCTTCAGGGGTCGGGTTGACTCCGATCCACAGGTGGTTTGGCAATACGGAGCGATGTGAGCGGACTTCCACGCCCGCAGCAACAAAGCTCTTCTCCCGATCATCGCCGACAATTGGGTTTTGGGTAGGCCAGCCTGTTTTGGCCAGCATGGTGGGGTGGACAAAGCACAGGGTGGGCTTTCGACCGTATTTGCTGCGATAATAGGCGGCCGCGCGCTCGATCTTGGCGTCTAAACCGGCTTTCGGGTCGTTATCGAACCAGAGCATTCCAATATCCATGGGACTTTCTCCTCTCACGCTTGATCCTCAGTCTCGGGTTCGCAGACCCAGAAGCGGACACCCTCTCCGCTGTATGGAACCCAGAATTGATAACCTTGATGCAGGCGACGCGTCTCCCCATTGGATTTGCCCAGCAGGGAGGCGGCCAGTTTTTGGTCTGTCAACAAACCTGCCAGCCGCGAGCGAAATGCAGTCAGATAGCGCGGATTGATCTCTTTCACACGTCTGGAGGATAGGGTTGCCATCACCCAGACGCGCGAGCGCGGGCCGTGACGGATCAGCCAGTAGAGGCGGTGATAGGTGTGCTTATCCAGGTACTGCAGGCAGGCACCCAGGTCGTCAATGGCCAGGATCAGGGCTGGCCCGCCCGGTTTACTCGCCCGGCGTTCTTCGACAATCGTTGCCAGTTCGTCGATCATTTCTCCAGGCAGATGTTCGTCGATGGCGTGCAGCTTCTGGCAGTGCTCCGTCTTCGCCAGGGCAAGATACTCTTCTCGCTGGTAGGCCAGCACGCGGAAGGAAACCTGGGCGGGTGAGTTCAGCAAGGCTGCCGAGGTCAGAATCGCCTGGAGCAGGCGTGTTTTACCGCTGTTTGGATCTCCGGCAATCAACAAGGAACCTGGAGCCGGATTGTATAAATCCAGCACAAAGGGCAGCCCGTCTTCGCAAAGGCCGATGATAGCAGAATGGGGGGATAACGAGCCAAGCTGCTCGAGAAGCGCTTGCAGGGAGGGCAGATCCACCTCCGCAGGGGTGTCGGGCGGCTCAGCCGGGTGAGAATCGCCAGCTCGCGCCTGGGGATCGTCTGGCGGCAGGGGGGCTGGCTTCTCCGCAGGGAAAACTGCCTGTGCAGCCTGCTCTACCGCCGGCCACAGAGCCTGAAAATGCGGGCGGATTTTATCAAGAACATTGAGACCCATTTCTACCTCCTATCAATAGATGAAACCTGACCCAAAAGAACATATGTTCTAATTATACGTCAGGAAAGGCCAGGAGTCAATAGGGAACGGCTCTTTTTTATCTATGCCAGAAGCTGATTGTTTCGATGTGATAGGTTTGAGGGAACAGGTCGAAAGGAGTCACCTGCGCCAGGCGATATCCCCCCTGGATCAGGCGGCGCGCATCGCGCCCCAGTGTAGCCAGGTCGCAGGAAATGTAAACCAACAGGGGCGCCGAGAGCGCCAGCAGCCCATCCATGGCGCGCCGCTCGAGCCCAGCGCGGGGTGGGTCAACCAGAATCACATCCGGTTGGAGGCCCAATGCAGGCAGAGCCAGCTCTGCCGGCGCCTGATAAAGTTCGATGTTGTCAAATTCATCCAGATTGACGACAAAGTCATCCGCTGCGCTGGGCGAGGCTTCAATCCCAACCAGCCGCCCCACCTGGCCCGCCAGGAAGGCGCTGAACAGCCCTACCCCGCAGTACACATCCAAAAGCAGGGTGCGATTTGATAATGGCTGGTACTCGGGGAGGTATTGGAGCAGGTGAGCGACCATTTTCTCTGTCACGCGGGTGTTGACCTGGAAAAATGAGCCAGCCGAGACATGAAACGGCCTGTTCAAGACTTCCATCACCACGGATGCGCCGCCCGCCAAGACCAGCGGGCCTGCCGGGCTGAGATGCACCACGGAGACAGGCAGTTCTTCTACAACGAGTTCGGGAGCCTGGAGATCACGGCTTTCCAGGATCAGCTGGATTTCTCCATCTGCCCCCAGCCGCAGCCCGATCCGTTCCAGGTCTGGGATGAACTCGAAGTCCAGCTGAGGCCAGAGGGCATTCAAGGCTGGCTCAGGCAGGTGGCATTCCTGGATGGCAAAAGCCTGTTCACCTTGCCCGCGGTGATAGCCCAGGCGGCCTTCCTGGGTGAGATGAAACTGGATGTGGTTGCGGAAGTTGAACGGATCTGGGGATGGCACCACTGGTTGGACCGGGACATTTACCAGCCCGCCCAGGCGTTCTAACTGCTCGCGCACAATGGCGGTTTTCGCCTGCAGCTGGGCTTCATACGGAAGGTGCTGATAGTGGCAGCCTCCACACAGGCCAAAATGCGCGCAGCGCGGTGCTGTGCGCTGCGGAGATGGTTCGAGCACTTCTAACAGCTCGCCGCGCGCATAGCCGCGCTTTTGCTCCACGATGCGAAGGCGCACCTTCTCGCCTGGCAGGGCGAAAGGCACGAAGATGGCTCTGCCGTCGGGCAAACGCCCGAGCGCATCCCCGCCGTAAACCAGCGCTTCCAGGGTGATAATCTGCTCTACCGATCCAGTGCCATCCATATTAGAAATCTTTTTTTCCTGATGATCGATGGTTGAGCGTCAGGACAATATCGCTCAGGGTATGATTTGACAGGCCAATTGTACCAGGGGTTGCAGGACTTGAATGAAAGGCTGCTTAAGGATTGGGAAGTGGTCGCCCGTGCTGCTATAATGGGATTTATGCGCCGCTTGTGGATGCTGCCTGTGCTGCTTCTACCCCTGCTGGCCTGCCGGCTGTTCAGCCCGGTTCTGCCAGCCAGCTCTTCGTCTCTCTCTCCCAGCCTGGCGCCGGATCAGACTTCAACCCCTGCTGCAACGCCGCTGCCATCTCTGACTCCAGTCACACCGACGATCACTGCATCCCCTATACCGACCGCCGAACCGGTCGTTCCTGCCTCGACGGCGGCGCCCGCCCCGAGCGAATTCCGGGTGACCCTGCACCCGGATGGACCGCTATATGTAGGCGACCAGATCAGCGTGGAGGTGATCGCCCCGCAATCGGCTGACCTGCAGGAAAGCAGCGCGGAACTGCAGGTGCAGGAGGCTCAAGGCGCCGAGTTTCTGCAGGTTGAGTTTAGTTCTTATGGCATTGCTGGCCGGCGACAAGCCACCTTCCTGTGGGCCTGGGATACCTCCGGTCTGGCTGCTGGCGATTACCCTTTGACCATCTCGATCCTGCCAGGCGAGACGAGCTGGACTGAGACGGTGACCCTGCTGCCAGGGGATCAACTGCCCGCGGCGGAAACGCAGGCTGCCTGGGCTGTGGCTGAGAGCGACTGCTGTCTGGTGTATTACATCACTGGCACAAAAGCCGCCAGCGATATGGCGGCCTTATTAGAGGCTGTGGACGAGCAGGCTCAAAAAGCTACGCGGCTGCTGGGGATCGGACTGGAAGCGCCTGTCCCTATCGTCTTTATCCCGCGCGTGTTGGGACATGGGGGTTTCGCCTGGCGCGAAGTGGCTGTCTCTTACCTGGAACGCAACTATGCCGGGGGCGACCCAAAGCTGGTGATCCATCATGAGATGGTTCACCTGCTGGATGCCCGGCTGGGGGGTAAACTGCGCCCGACCATGCTGGTGGAGGGTCTGGCGGTCTATCTGACAGGGGGGCATTTTAAACTCGAGCCGCTCATGCCGCGGGCGGCGGCCCTGCTGCCGCCTGAGGTTGGATGCGTGCCGGCTGCGGACGCATCCCAAGAGCCGCCTCCCGAGGGCGAAGCCTGTGGGTTGGGGCGCTACCTGCCGCTTGAACCGCTGCTGGATAACTTTTATTTTGCCCAACATGAGATCGGCTATCTGCAGGCAGGCGCCCTGGTCGAATACATGATTGAAACCTGGGGATGGGAGCAGTTTTCTGCCTTTTACCGCGATATTCAGCCTCAGCCGGAGACTGCTGATCTGGGAGAAGAAGAAAAAGGCCCCCAGGCCAGAGCCATGGAGGCCGCGCTGCAGATTCACTTTGGCATCACTCTGAGGCAGCTCGAGCTGGGATTTTTGAGCGCCCTGCAGGATGAGATGGTTACGGCTGAGTATGTCCAGGATGTGCGCCTGACGGTGGCGTTTTATGATACGGTGCGGCGCTACCAGCAGATGCTCGATCCTTCAGCTTATTTTATGACCGCCTGGATCCTGGATGGTGAGCAGATGCGGGAGAGAGGCATCGTGGCTGATTATCTGCGCCATCCGGAAACACCTGAGAATGTTGCCCTGGAAACCATGCTGGCGGCAGCCGACGCTGATTTGAGAAGCGGCAGCTTCGATGCCGTGGAACAGCTGCTGGCAGCTATCCATGCAGTCCTGGATGTTTACGCCGGGGATGGGGACGCCCCTTTTTCAGTACACCCTATGGCACAGAGCTATTATCAGGCTGCCCTTACTTACACACAAAACCGAACGCCTCGGTGATGTCTCGGAAAGGCCCAGTGCAGTACAGGTTGAGAGCGTCAAATGCGAACGCGCCCACCACACAGACGCACAATAAGACCACGACGCAGCCAATCCCGGCATAAAGCAGCGTCTTTGATTTGGGCTTTTCTTCTTCCATATCATATGCTTCGGGCATGGGCGGGGCATATGGCTCGAGGGGGCCAGCAGGCACCTGTCCGCTGTACACGGGTTCATAAGCAGGAGGCGCGACCGGCTCCGGCACACGATAGGTTTCCAATGGGGCTGGCTGGGCCTGCATACCCCCGCCGCTGACCATGGTGGCGTTTGGATCATACTGCATAGCCTCATACACCAGGCCAACCTTTTCTCCAAACATGATGGTTTCCCCGTGGCGCAGCACATGCGGGCCGATCAGGCGCTGCCCGTCCATAAATGTGCCGTTGGTCGAGCCCAAATCTTCAATCACATAGCCGCCAGCCTGGAGCAGAAGACGCGCGTGCCGGCGCGACACCTCCGGATCATTTATGACGATGCCATTGCCTATATCCCGGCCGATGGTCAGGTCATTTTGCTTTAGCTCGAACACTTTGCCTGGGGTAGGCCCCGAGCGCATTACCAGTTGATATGTTTGCGAAGCCATGGTTGCCTCCTAGAACACCTTTTTGCTAAGGTATAGTGTACTGACTTTTGCGGTATCTGTCAAACAAAAATCCGCTTAAATCGCCTTTTATGGCAGCTGAGCCAGATGTGAGATAAACGGCAGATAGGCGATAAAGGCTCCCACCGGCACAGCTTTGTACATATCCTGGGATGAACAGCTATTCTGGACGGTCAGCCTGACCGTGTAGGAACCTGTCGTGGCATAGGAATGGGTGACCACTAATCCGCTGCCGGAGCTGCCATCCCCGAAGTCCCAGATATACTCCAGGGGCTGGGTGCCGTCAGCAGAAGCAGTGAAGGTGACGGTTTCGCCAGTTCCTGGAGCTGCCGGGCTGAAGCTAAAGAATACATTTCTCACAATCATACAGGGTTGCAAGGAAAAGTCCACCTCTGTAACCTGACTGGTGAGCACCTGCACTCCCAGGGCATTGTCGCCCTGGTAGGTAGGGGCAGAGGCAGATACATCATAGGAGCCTTGCAGAAGGGGAAGCTGGTAGGCGCCATCCCCCAGGGTGGTGGCTGAAACAAAGTGGGTTGGGTCATACCAGGCGGTGACCAGGGCGCCAGGGATGGGATCGCCAGTGGCCGCATTGGTGACCGTGCCGCTGAGCTGCCCCTTGAGCAGGCAGCCCATGTGCGCCATCGTTCCGAGGGCGGCTTTGACAAACTCGGTGTAGTAGCCCATGTTCAGGCTGGACAGGCGATCATTCACGGTGTGGTAATAGGGCGTAAAGTCTTCCCAATCCTCGATCGCCAGGATGGCGGGGTAGCCCACGTCCCAGAAGCGTTTGTGATCGCTGAAGGTTTCATAATCCTGGAGGATTTCGGGGTCCAGGTCGAGGCCGTAGGCGGAGATCACATCGGTGAACAGATTGGCGATCGGCAGATCCGGGGCTGATTGGCCAGGATAGCGGGTGTGCAGTTCCAGGGTGGGCGCACCGATTGCATCGTAAGCGATCATATCCAGGTTCAGGACGGCCTCAATATCATCCCCACGGGCAGCAGCCTCCTGGGCATAGTAGTAGCTGCCTATCATGCCCTGCTCCTCGCCGGTGACCAGCAGGTAGCGGATGGTGCAGCCGAACTGATATTGAGTGAGGATATCGGCTGCCATCATCAGACCGGCGGAGCCGCTGGCGTTATCATCTGCGCCGGGCGCCAGGGTCATGCGGAACTGGCTCTGGGAGGTCGAGTCTAAATGGGCTACCAGCAGGAAGATGCGCTCCGGCTGGGTCAGCCCGGTCTGGTCGGCGACCACATTGCGTTTTTCAACGCCGTCCAGAAGGTAGGTGTGATAGTCTACCGGCAGGCCCAGGGACTGCAGGTGGTCATGGGCGAAGCGGGTGGCCTTCTTGATAGGGACATCCGATTTTGAGTAGCGGGTGGCAATTGTATAGGGTTCGCCTGCGATGGTCACCGGCCATTCGCCGCTCAGGTCGCCCACGTAGTGGTACAGGGTGTCTGCGCTGACCTGGTCGAGCATCAGCTGGATGAAGAGGTCAGGGGTGATGCTGGCCGGGAGGTTGGGCATTCTGTCTGGCAGGGGTGCGATCAGCGGCAGCGGCGTAAGAAGCTGGCAGCGCAGGCCCAGGCCGGCGGCGCGCTCCAGCTGTTCAGGCGTCAGGCGCGCCACCGCCTGGCGGTCTTGGATGTACAAGAGCCGGGCAAACTGGCCGGCCTGCTCTATTTTTTCGGGTTCGCCGCCCAGCTGATACAGCTCATCCTGGGATGGCTCTCTCTCCAGCAAGATGGAGCGATAACCGCGCCGGGCCAGCTGGTCCCGCTGGGCGGGGCTGACTGCCAGCAGCAGCACAACGCCCCCAGTGGGGGTCTGGAACTGGGCATAGACGTTCAAGCCCTGCCCGGCCAGGTCGCTCAGGGCCTGCTGGTCTGGTAGATCCAAGCGCAGCAAAGCCGGCGCATCTGGAGTGAGCGCTTGGGCAGGCCTCCACCCCATGCCGCTGGAGGCCAGCAAGACGACCAGGCTGATAAAGATCGAAATCCTTCGCCAAAGTGATCTAAGGTGGGTTGATGGATATATCATAGGATGCCTTTGCTCTTAATCAGGAGGGTGTGGGGTTGAACCTGGCTGTCTGATGAAATGATCTGCCTCATTCTGCTGCAGCATCTCAAAGCCATAGATTTCTTGAAAAGCTGCCACGATCTCTTCCGCCACGCACGCCATCGACGGCGGTGTTTCCAGGATATCCGCCAGGCTGGCGACGGGATGATCCTTCAGCCCGCAGCTGACAATGCCTGCATAGTAGCTCATATCGGGGGCCACGTTGAGGGCAAAACCGTGCCGGGAGACGCCGCGCGCATCCACTTTGATCCCAATAGCGGCAATCTTAGCCGGCTGGCAGCTCTTTTGGGGCGTGCAGTGCGAGCGGCAGGAGAGCACATGCGGCTGCACCCACACGCCTGTCAGGCCGCGCATCTGCCCGCTGACCACCCCCAGCCGCGCCAGGGCCAGGATGATGACCTGCTCCAGCTTGCGCACATGCCCGACATAGTCCGCATAAGGCACAACGCTTGAGCCTGCCGCCTCTATCCCGACAGGCGCCAGAGGAAATAGAGGATATCCCACCAGCTGCCCGGGGCCGTGATAGGTGACATCGCCGCCGCGATCCACCCACACAACGCGAGCGCCGGCCTGTTCAAGCTGGTTGGCGTTCCAGAGCAGGTTTTCGGCGCGGCCGCGCCGTCCGAAGGTGAAAATGTGGGGGTGTTCGAGCAGCAGCAGGGTGGGGGGGCGCTCGCCTCGGGCAATCTGCGCGGCATAGATTTCCTGCAGATGCCAGGCTTCTTCGTAGGGGATCAGGCCCAGGTGGTGAACCAGACATTGCTGGGGCTGCATAGCGGTTAGTATATCATGCCCATCTTTTATAACTTGGGCAGTTCGATTGACTGCTGCTTCTGATATTTGCCTTTCTTATCGGCGTAGGAGATATCGCAGACTTCATCCGCCTCAAAGAACAGCACCTGGGCGATGCCCTCATTGGCGTAGATGCGAGCGGGCAGGGGGGTGGTGTTGGAGATTTCCAAGGTGACAAAGCCCTCCCATTCCGGCTCGAAGGGAGTCACGTTGACGATGATCCCGCAGCGGGCGTAGGTCGATTTTCCCAAACAAATGGTTAACACCCCGCGCGGGATGCGGAAGTATTCGATCGTGCGCGCCAGGGCAAAGGAGTTGGGCGGGATGACGCAGACCTCGCCTTTGAAATCCACCATGGATTTTGGATCGAAGTGCTTGGGATCAACCACTGCTGAGTACACATTGGTGAAAATCTTGAACTCATCCGCCACGCGGATATCATACCCGTAAGAGGAAACGCCGTAGGAAATGACGCCGTTGCGCACCTGCCCTTCTACGAACGGCTCGATCATCCTATGTTCACGCGCCATCCTGCGAATCCAGTGATCTGGCTTTAAACCCATGCCTGGCCTCCAATGATAAAAGATGAGCCTTATTTTACCCGCTTTTCACCAACCGCTGGCGCGAAAAACTGCCCGCAGCAGTTCTTGACGTTCCTCGGCGGTCATCGGCCGCGGGCGAGCGTAATCCACAAACAGCATGGTCAGCAGCTCGGCGCCGAGATAGCGCCCGTCATAAAAAATATGCCGGTCGACGAAGGCCTGGCGGGTTTCCAGGCTGACATTGTACTGGTCGAAGAACAGGTTGCCCAGGCCGTAGTGGATGAACGCGCCTGACAGGAACTCCAGCGCCTGGGGCTGGTGGGCCTGGCTGCCGCTGACGATCACTGCACCGGCCTGGGCCAGCTTGCGAAAATCGCGCAGCTGGTTGGGCTGGGCCTTGTAGGTGTAGTACTCCACATGCTGAAAGGTGGCAATGGGCAGGTAGCCCTCCGCCTTCAGGCGCTCAATCTCGGTTCCCATCCAGCTCAGGTTGCAGAATACCGCCCCCGGACGGTTCGGCCCGGCCTGGGCGTATGCGCCTCCCTTGGCGTTGCAGCCGATAAAGGCCAGGCGATTGCCGTTGTGTTCGATGAGCAGCGCCTGGCGGCCTTCTTTTATATTGGCCCCGCCGCCATAATAGGACCAGCCGCGCTCTTTATACAGATCGAGGGTGTAATGCATCGCCGCGGCGCCCCAATCCTGGAAGTGATCGCCGGTCAGTTCGATGATATCCGTGCCCACGGTTTCCAACAGCGCGATGTAGCGCGGGTCGCTGCAAAACTTCATCTCTTTTTGCACAGGATCCGGATAGGGGCAGTCTTCGGCGAAGGGCACTTCGTTGCTGACGTGGGTCAGGTCGGCCTCGCGCAGCCAGTTACCGATATCTTTAGCCGGGTAGCTGATCCCCTTGCGTTCCATGGCATAAGCGGTGCCTCGCACCAGGGCAGTTACCCCGGTCATTGCCAGGGTGGTCAACCTGGCCGGGTCGCGGTTGGCGGCGGGGAGCAGGCCTGCACCGTAGGCGGACAGGATGGTCTCGACCAGGGGTGGCTCGCCGAAGAGCGAGATAGGAACGGTCAGAGGGTAGGCCGCCGGATCGAAGCCCTTTCTCAGGGGCGATTGGCCGTCCACTTCCAGGACTTTCCAGCGCGGTTCGATAGACTCGAAGGAGACCAGCGCCCAGGCTGGCTGGTGCGTCCAGGCGTAATCCAGCAGCCCCTGCGCGTCCAGAACCCTGACCGCCTGGGGAGCAGGCTGCCCCCACAGGGCGGTGAAGCTGGCCAGGGTGCTGTCATCCAGGAGAATGGGCTGGCTGGCGAAGGGGCCAGCGGCGGCGCCGCTCCAGGATTGGCGCAGCGCCTCGAGCGAAACGCCATCCACCAGGGTTGGAAAAGGCGCGGCCAGGGCGTAAACCCACTGGCTGACGATGCGCTGGTCGCTAACCTGCAGCCGCAGCATGGCGGTTTCTGGCGCGGCTGCCAGTCCGATCGTGGGGGGCAGGTTCAGCGCGCCCAGCAAAGCAGGCGGCAGGCGCGGGTCCACCCACAGGGTGAAATCCGGAGCAGGCGTGGGGCTGGAAAGTTCCGGTGTTGGAGAAGGCGGCGGCGTGTTGGTGGGCGTGAATGGCGGCGTGGAGGCAGCGGTTGGAACGGGTGAGGCAGTTGGCGTGGGAGAAAGGACGGGGTGAACCAGCAGGTTTTCGGCCCATTCGGTTCCACCGGGCAGGGGCTGGAAAGGGGTGGGTGATGTGGCTGGCAGAGCGACAGGGACAGCGGTTGCACTCGTCAGCGCCTGGCCGGGCAGCCATTGAAATCCCGGGGTGCAGCCAACCACCAGGGCAGCCATCAGGACCAGCAGCCAACGCCTGCGATGCACTCTCACCCAGCACCTATCATTCTGGCCGGATGGTCACCACG
Source organism: Anaerolineales bacterium (assembly GCA_016935755.1). Classification (GTDB taxonomy): domain Bacteria; phylum Chloroflexota; class Anaerolineae; order Anaerolineales; family UBA4823; genus JAFGQI01. The sequence goes on along the minus strand of JAFGQI010000077.1, from coordinate 24,212 downwards.
GTCAGCTGACCCGGGAAGACCTGCACCAGGAATTCCTGCAGGCCGAAATAAGGAAACGTAATGCGGTACCAGCCGGGTTTCAGGTCGCCCAGGCCAAAGCTCTCCTGCCAGGGGGGGCGGCCAAGCAGGGCCTTCTCCTCGTAGGGCAGCAGGTGGATATCGCTGGTGCCGGGCTGGTCTGGGCCATCCGGCAGGTATTCGATCACCAGGCTCTCCAGCTTTGGCGGCTGCCCGTAGGAATTGAGCACGCGCCCGGCCAGGGCGCCCAGCTGCTGGCCGTTTTCATCTGTATGTGGAATCAGCCACAGTTCGGGGTTGTGCGAGGCCTGGTAGGTGTTCTCGCCCAGGCGCACCTCAAAATGCAGGTGGGGGCCCTCGGCCACGCCGCTCATGCCGACCTTGCCGATCTCCTGACCAGCCTTGACCGCCTGGCCCACGCTGGCGGAGATTTCTGAAAGGTGAGCATAGAGGGTGTAGACTGGCCCGGCCAGCTCTGGAAAGGAAGCCTGCAGGGTGGGCGGCGGGCTGTGCTCGATCACCACCAGGTTGCCATAGAAATAGGAGAACAGGCCGTAATAGGTGATCGGCCAGACGCCGCGCTCAGAGGTGGGCTGGCGGTCATCGCCAGCTACCACGACCACCCCGTCCGCGGCTGCCAGGACGGGCGTGCCATATGGGTTAAGGAACTCCACCCCGTGGTGCGGCTCACGCCGCCCGCTCTGAGTGCTGCCGAAGCGGTAGGTGATGTCTACTTTATCCACCCCCGGCGCAGCAATTGGGCGCTGCAGGAAGAACTGGGCAGTATAGCTGCACAAATCTGGCAGGCAGGGGGTGGCTGCCTGGGTCGGCAGAGGCGTCGCCGTGACGGTCAGCGCCGGTGCGGGCGTTGGCAGCTGAGGTGTGGCAGCAGGGGGAGCTGTAGCCTGCGGCTGCTCTGGCCCCACCTGGGTCGGCGAGAGGCTCTCTACCGCCAGGGAGGCGGTGATGGTCAGACTTGTCGGCAGGCAGATGCCGTTCCCATCCTGCCCTTCGGGACAGGGGGTGAAGGTGGGAGGGGCGACCGCCTGAGCGGGTGTGCAGGCGGAGGATGCCAGCAGCCCGCACAGGCAGGCCCATGCGCTGATCCGTTGGAGCAGGTTCATTCCAGCGGCATGCCCCCTCGTTCGACCAGGGTCAGGCGGATCTGCGCTTCCAGGTCTGCGGCCCGTTGTTCAAGCTGGCGCAGTTCATCTAACAGTTCTGCTCCCGGTTGGGGATTCTGCAGACCGGTGAGGTTAATACGCACATTGTAGCCAGCCCCAGTCAGGGCGGCGCGGGCCAGCGCCCCGCCGGTGGCCCCGTCGCTGATGGCGTTCAGGTTCCCCAGGCGGGCGGCCTGCAGAGCCAGCTCGATCACCTGAACGGCTTTCCCTGCTACCTCCAGAGGCACGCGGGCGGCGTTGAGCGTGGCCTGTTCCACGGCCTGCTGACGGGCGGTCTCCTGCTCGGGGGTATCCTTGGGCAGCTTGAAAGCCGCCATGACGGCGTTGAAGGCGGCCGCGTCGCGCTCGATGGCGGCGGTTAAATCTGCCCGCAAGGTTTCGGCCTGCTCCAGCATGGCCTGCATCTGGGTCTCGACCTCGGCGTATTTTTTCTTACCGAGGGTCAGGCGCGCCACCATCGCCACCAGGGCCGCCCCCGCCGCGCCGCTGTAGGCGGCAGCCGAGCCGCCGCCAGGGGCAGGCGTGCCGTCTGCCAGGGCGTCCAAAAAAGCGTTGGCGCTCTGGCGTTCCGCTGCAGCCTGCTGGGAGATCGCCAGGCAGGTTTCCAGCACCTGTTCCGGCTCAAATTGATCGAGCTGCAGGTGCCAGCGCGCCGCCTCGACCAGGGCCTCCTGCGGGATCAGGCCGACCAGCTCGCTGTGGTGGATGGCGACGCCGTAGCGCTGCGCCTCGCGGCGGATCAGCTCGACCACGCGGGCGACGGGTGTGGCGCGGTAGTTGGTCAGGTTCATTGAAACCTGCGCCCGCCCCTCCACCAGCATCCCCAGGCCTTTGACGTAGCGCAGCCCGCCGGAGGACTGGCGCACAGCTTTGGCAACCTTCCTGGCGATGCCCACATCATTGGTGGTCAGATAGACATTGAAGGCGATCAGCGGTTGGCGCGCCCCGATCACGGTGGCGCCGGCCGGGCCAACCCGGGATGGGCCGAAATCGGGCTGGCGCTCCGGGTGGGTGGCGATTTCCTCTTTGAGGGTTTCGTACTGGCCGCGGCGGATATTCTCCAGGCTCTGCCGCTCTGGTCGGGTGGCTGCTTCCTCGTACAAGTAGACCGGGATGCCCAGTTCATCGCCAACCCGGCGGCCCAGGCGGCGGGCTATCTGCACGCATTCGGGCATGCTGACGCCTGAGATGGGCACGAACGGCACCACATCGGTGGCGCCGATGCGCGGGTGCTCGCCGGTGTGCTCATCCAGGTTGATCAGCTCGGCGGCTTTAGCGATGGAGCGGTAAGCCGCCTCTTCCACATCCGCGGGCGGGCCGACAAAGGTCAGCACGGTGCGGTTGTGGTCTAAGTCGGAATGCCGGTCGAGCAGGTTCACCGTGGGCACGGTCAGGATCGCTTGCATAATCGCCTCGACCACCTGAGGGCGGCGGGCTTCAGAATAATTGGCAATACATTCTACGATGGGTGTAGCCATAGCAAAAGGAACCTTCTCCTTGGGATATATTCGCCCTGGCAGGACAGCGTTCTGCAGGCGTGCGGCCTAATTATACCCAACATCCTGTCCATTCTCCGCTGCTGCCGGGTGATGCAAAAAACGCTCTCAGGTGAGAGCGTTTTTTGTCGCGTATGAGGTTGCTAGCTGCTTTGAATCTCGGGGCAGCTCTTCCCGTTCCTCTTTAGCACACCGGGCGCGCCCTTACGGGATGCGTTTGTTGATCTCCGCCAGGATATTATTGGCGACTTCCTTGGTCAGGCCAAACTGGGCGGCCTGGGGCATGGCCAGGATCATGTTCAAGGTCATATTCCAGGCCATGGCGATCATGGGGTTGCTGGAAACGCCGGGCAGGTAGGTGTCCAGCACGGCCTTGGCCTGGGGATCGTCGAGGATCTGGCCCAGGGTGGTATCGAGTGTTACTGCCATAATTTGCCTCCTAATTTAATTTTGCGTTTGGTAATCGTTGAGTATTCCACCATTGTGGATTGGATTCTACCATGAGACCGGAAGGTTTCGGGTTTGTTAATCCTCTTTTGTCTCGGCGGCTGGTTCAACCTCCGGTTCCTTCTCGGGTTCCTCGGGCGCGCCGCCTTCCATGCGCCCGGCGGTGCCCTGGAAAAGCTCCCAACCCTGGCTGAAGATGACGATTTGGATCACCAGCAGCCAGACCAGGAAAACGCTCAGCCCGATGGCCGTCCAGTTCAAGATGTTGACCAGGTTGTTCTGGATGTTGGTGAGCATGGCGGCCAGGTTGTCCATGGAGGATTGCGATTGGCCGATCATGGCGCGGTACTCGTTCAGGCTGTTCGAGATCAGCTTGACGCTGTCCGACATGGTGGTCAGGTCACCCTGGATGCTTTCCAGATTGTCGCCGGCTTTTTCCATGTCAGCCGTGATCTGGGTGAATGTCGCCGGCAGGTCTTCCAGGCTGGCAGCCAGGTCGCCCAGCGAATCGGCCAGCGGCACCTCGGGGTTGTAGGCCTGGGCGGAAAGATCGGGCATCCCACCCACCAGCGGGGAGATCAAGAAGCGGAAGGAGTCCAGCGACTTGATGGCGCTGTCCAGCACTGCGGCGGCTTGCTGAGCGGTCTTGAGTGAGTCGCTGGCTGCACCCAGGGTGGAGGGCACCGTTTCGCCCATCACCAGGTTTACCTGGTCGAGCACCGGCCTGGTATCCGCCAGCGAATCGGCGGTGGTGCCGAGCATGTTGGATAGCGCATCCACGCTGTCCACGGTGGCGCCCAGGGCATCGCCAGTGACTTCCATCACTTTCTGGCTGACGCCGATGCTGGAGGTGAGCGTGTCGATGGTGGTGGAGGCATAGCCAGCGATGACTGGCTTGAACTGCCAGACCGCTGCCAGCCCGGCGATGCTGATCACCAGCCCCAGCAGGCCGGCGAGCATGACGAATAACCCAAGTAAGCGACGTAGAAATTTCATGTTTTCTCCTCCTGATGCTAAATAGCTGTGAATAGTATTGTATCACTCAACTGGCTGGCGGGGTCTCATTAGGGAAACAACTGCTTTCTCAACTCCCTCAGCCGCTGGAACAGCTTACGCTCTTCTTCGCTCAGGCTCTTGGGCAGCTGCACCTGGACGGTGACCAGCAGGTTGCCGCGCTCCTGCGGAGAGCGGATCTGCGGCATGCCCAGGCCGCGCAGGCGGAAGACGCGCCCGTTGGAGGTCTCGGCCGGGATGGCCAGCTCCACCGGGCGCTCCAGGGTAGGCACGCTGACCTTGCCGCCCAGCAGGGCGGTGTACAGGTCAACGGGGACGGTCACTTTCAGATCGTTGCCGTCGCGCTCGAAGGTAGGGTGCGTCTGCACCTCGATCTTTAGATACAGGTCGCCTGAGGACCCGCTGCGGCTGACCCCGCCTTGCCCGGTCAGGCGCACCTTTGAGCCGGTGCGCACCCCGGGGGGGATTCTGGCCTCGATGCGGCGGCCATCCTCATACTGCAGGCTGAGGGTCGTGCCGCGGAAAGCGTCCTCCAGGCTGATCTGCACAGTCTGTTCGGTGTCGCGGGGACGTGCGGCGCGAGCGCCGCGCGGCCGGTTGGCCTCGCCCTGGCTGCCGCGCCCCATTTCGCCAAACAGCATCTCGAAGAAATCCGAAAAACCGCCTGACCCGCCGCCCATTCGGCCACCGAACATCTGCTCCATCTCTTCGGGGGTCATGGTGCGGGTGCGCGTACCGCCGCCCGGCTGGGAGGTCCACGGGTTCCAGTTGAAGTCCTCCGGGCGGCCCCCGCCGCGCTCATACTGCTGCCACTGCGCCCCAAAGCGGTCGTATTTCTCGCGCTTGGCAGAATCCGAGAGCACTTCGTAGGCCTCGTTGATCCCTTTGAACTTCTCTTCGGCGCCCTTGTTCCCGGGGTTGAGGTCTGGGTGGTATTTGCGCGCCAGCTTGCGGTAGGCTTTCTTGATCTCCTCCGCGCTGGCGCTGCGGCTGACGCCTAAGGTCTGGTAGTAATCACGAACATCCATACACACCTCTGCACAGCATAAAAAATACACCTCGAAAATAAGAATAGCGTCTGAAGAGCATTAACATCACCTTAGAATCGATCGCCGAGGCGGTTGATCTTATATTCCTCATATGTCGCTCCAGCGCTATTCTTACACAAATGGCTTAAATTAAGGGCGTAACATTCAATTGTATTGTAACTCGAAAAAGGAGGCTAAAATGATCTATCGACGTTATCGTTTACCCGGCGCCTGGCAGGAAATGGATCGCCTGCAGCGCGAAATGAACCGCTTGTTTGAGACGCATACCCCGGCGCGCTTGCGCCCCGCCCCTGGCTTCCCGGCTCTGAACTTGTGGAGCAACGCGGACGGCCTGGTGGTGACTGCCGAAGTCCCTGGCATCGACCCGAAAGATATTGAAATCAATGTAGTTGGCGACACCCTGACTCTCTCGGGCGAACGCGAGGTGGATGAGGTCGAGCAGGGCGCTCGCTACCATCGCCAGGAGCGCGGCTTTGGGCGCTTCACCCGCTCACTGCAGCTGCCCTATTCAGTAAATGTCAAAAAGGTCGAAGCGACCTTCAAGAACGGCGTCCTGCACATCGAACTGCCGCGCGCCGAGGAAGACAAGCCGCGCAAGATCGCTGTGCGCACGGTTTAGTTATCAGAGAATGATCTATTGGAGGTAGCAATGGCTGAGACAAAGATTATTGAAACCCAGAAAGATGAACTGGCTCCGGATAGCACTGAGCGGACGCGCGAATGCCCCTGCTTTGTGCCCCGGGCGGATATTTATGAACTGGAAGACAAGCTCGTGATCGTCACCGATGTGCCGGGTGTGAATGAAAGCTCGGTGGACATCACCCTGGAGAAAAACATCCTGACCATCAATGCATACATTGAGATGGATGATCTGCAAGGCTATTCTGCGGCTTATGCCGAGTATGAGACCGGCGATTACCAGCGCAGCTTCCGGCTCTCGGAGGAAGTTGACCAGGCCAACATCCAGGCTGAGATCAAGAACGGCGTGCTGCGGGTGTACCTGCCCAAGGCTCCTGAAGCCCAGGCTCGCAAGATCAGCGTGCGGGCTGGTTAGAGAATCCGATTGTACGATGAATGTACGCCAACCGGCCTGCAGTGCAACTGCAGGCCGATCTGGTTTAATGTGTAGGAGGCGATCCAGTGGGTCGCCTTTTTTGATGGTTGGGTATTGGTGTTAAAATACTTCCAGCGAGGCGCCCTATGTCATTCCGTACATATCTGGATCAGCTTGCCGCCCGCGGGCGGCTGGTTCGCATCAGCGAACCGATCTCGAAGACCTATGAAATCGCCGGTGTACTGAAAAAGCTCGAGCCGCAGCCGGTCTTGTTTGATAACGTGGCTGAATCTGGCTTCCGCCTGGCGGGCAACCTGTTCTGCAGCAAGGCCGATTTCGCCGCCTACTTTGGCGCGCCGGTGGCCGGGATCATCCCGCTGCTGACGCAGGCCATTGAACGGCGCTCGCCCTGCCCGGTGGTTGAAAATGCCTCCTGCCAGGAGGTGGTGGTCGCCGATCCCGACCTGGAGGCGCTGCCCATCCTGCGCCACTGCGAACTGGACGGCGGGAACTACATCTCCTCTGGCGTGTTCATCGCCCGGCACCCGGTTTATGGGCAGAACGCCGATTTCCACCGCTGTATGCAGTTTTCCCACACCGAGATGGCGGTGCGGGTGGTGCGCGGGCGGCACTTTGACCGCTTCCTGCGCGAGCAGGGGGCGGTGGATGTGGCCATCTGCATCGGCGTCTCGCCGAATGTGCTGGCGGCCGCGGCCACCTCGGTCGAGATTGGCGTGGATGAGCTGGAGATCGCCAACGCATTGGAGCCGCTGGCGCTGGCGCGCGCCAAAACCGTTGACCTGCTGGTGCCGGCCGAAGCCGAGTTTGTCCTGGAAGGCACAGTTTATCTGGATCGAACCCACGCTGAAGGCCCGTTTGTTGACCTGACCGAAACCTATGATGTGGTGCGCCAGGAGCCGGTGCTGGAGGTCAAAGCCATCACCCACCGCCGGGATGCCATCTGGCAGGCCCTGCTGCCCGGGGCGCTGGAGCACAAGCTGCTGATGGGCATGCCGCGCGAGCCAACCATCTTCCAGCAGGTGAACGAAGTGGCGCGCTGCCTGGATGTTAACGTCAACCCCGGGGGCTGCAGCTGGCTGCATGCCATCGTGCAGATCGACAAACAACATGAAGATGACGGGCGCAGGGCGATCGAGGCCGCCTTCGCCGGGCACCGCTCGTGCAAGCACGTCTTCGTGGTGGACAGCGATATCGACATCTACGACCCGCTGGCGGTGGAGTGGGCCCTGGCGACCCGCTTCCAGGGCGACCGGCAGATGGTGGTGCTGGAACGCGCCCCCGGCTCCAGCCTGGACCCCAGCGCCGACCCAGGCGAGCACCTGACCACCCGGATCGGTTTCGACCTGACCAAGCCGCTGCAGGCGCGCGGTAAGAGCTTTGAGAAGGCCGCTTTTCCGCAGGTAGATTTAGAGCGTTTTCTGAGGAGTTCAACATGACCATTGATCTGACCACCCCGGCGCTGCTGTTCCCGGCCATCTCGCTGCTGCTGCTGGCTTACACCAACCGCTTCCTGACCCTGGCGAACCTGATCCGCGAGCTGCATGCCCGCTACCAGCAGAGCCATGACCAGCTCATCCCGGGGCAGATCGCCAACCTGCGCTACCGGGTGGTGCTGATCCGCAATATGCAGGCTTTTGGCGTGGCCAGCCTGCTGCTGTGCGTGGTGTGCATGTTTGTGCTGTTTCTGGGCTGGGTGACGGTGGGGGAGTGGATTTTTGCCCTCAGCCTGGTGCTGATGGCGATCTCGCTGCTGCTGTCCTTCCGCGAGATCCAGGTCTCGGTGGATGCGCTGAACATCCGGCTGCGCGATTTGGAGGATCACCCTGAAAGTAAGTGAAGGGTCACGGGTGAAACTTGCTTGACATCTGATGTTTGATGTGATAGCATCAGATGCGAGATGCGTCAGAAAGCATCTTATTGGAGGAACCTATGCGTACTACGGTTGATATAGAAGATGATGTTCTCCTGGCAGCCAAGGAAATTGCCCGGCAGCGAGGCATCACGATTGGTAAAGCATTGTCTGAACTGGCCAGGCAGGCTTTGACGCGGCCCATATCTGCCGCCAACCGTAATGGATTGCCGCTGTTCCCGGTTCAAGCGGAGGCCGGGGTTGTCACGCTGGAACTGGTCAACCAATTGCGAGATGAAGCTCCATGACAACCTATCTTTTAGATATAAATCTGCTGCTGGCGCTGACCGACCCGATGCATGTCCATCACGAAGCAGCCCATCGCTGGTTTGGAGAATTCGGGCAGTTCAGTTGGGCTACCTGTCCGCTGACTGAAAATGGTTTTGTCCGCATCGCCAGCCATCCCAATTATCCAAATCGTCCTGGTGACATACCGGCAGTTTTTTCTTTACTGCAGCAGCTTTGTTCTGCGCCGGGGCATCAATTCTGGAGCGAGGATATCAGCCTGCTGGATATTCTGGAGAGCGGAGCGCTGATCACGCATGCCCAGGTCAGCGATGTGTACCTGCTGGGGCTGGCGGTTCATAAAGAAGGCAAGCTGGCAACCCTGGATCAGCATATCCCGGCCTCGGCTGTGCGCGGGGGAGAAGCAGCTTTGGAAATCATCAAACCATGAATCTCACCGCCGAAGAGACCGCCCTGCTGGAGGGCCAGCATGGCCGGGCGGCGCAGAAGGCCATGCAGATCCTGCTGGCCCTGGGGAAGATCTACGGCGCGGAGCGCATGCTGCCGGTGACCTCGGTGCAGATCGCCGGGGTGAGCTACGACAACCTGGGCGAGGCTGGCCTGCAGTTCCTCAGCGAGATGGCGAGTGGCGGCGGCCGCGCCCGCGTCCTGACCACGCTCAACCCGGCCGGCATGGACGTGGACAACTGGCAGGCGTTGGGCATCCCGGCGGATTTCGCCGCCAAACAGCAGCAGGTGATCGATGCCTTTGCCCGCATGGGGGTGGTGACCACCTGCACCTGCACGCCGTATTTATCCGGCAACCTGCCGCATTACGGCGAGCACATCGCCTGGGCGGAGAGCAGCGCAGTGTGCTACGCCAACGCGGTGCTCGGGGCGCGCACCAACCGGGAGGGCGGCCCCAGCGCCCTGGCGGCGGCGCTGACCGGGCGCACCCCGGCTTACGGCTACCACCTGGACGAAGCACGCAAGCCCACCGTGACGGTTGAGGTGCAGGCCCGGCTTACAGAGGTGGACGATCTGAACGCCTCGATGCGTTTCGGCGCGCTGGGCAAGGCGCTGGGGGAGGCGCTGCAGGCCTCCGGCGTGCAGGCTGTGCCCTATATTCTGGGGATCGAGACGGCCTCGCTGGAGAATCTCAAAGCGCTGTGCGCCAGCCTGGCGACCTACGGCGGGACGGCGCTGTTCCACCTGCCCGGGATCACCCCCGAGGCGGCCCTGCACCAGCCGCCCGCCGAGCGCCTGGTGATCGCCGAGCGGGACTTGCAGGCGGCCATCGATGAACTCAACCAGGCCGCCTCCGCCGAGGTGGATTTCGTCAGCCTGGGCTGCCCGCATCTATCGCTCCAGGAGATCGCCCAACTGGCGGAGCTGCTGGGCGGTCAGCGGGTGCGCAAGGAGTTCTGGATCACCACCTCCCGCCCGGTCAAGCACATCGCCGACCGCATGGGCTACACTGCGCTGATCGAGGCCAGCGGGGCGAAGTTCGCCGTGGACACCTGCTGCGTGGTGGCGCCGATCCGCGGGCGCTTCCAGGCATTGGCGACCGACAGCGCCAAGGCCTGCTACTACGCTTCGTCCAAGAACCGCTTCAAGACGGTTTTCAAGCCCTTCGCGGAAGTTGTGCAGGAGGCGCTGCGCTGATGGAATGGATTGGGCGGGTCATCTATGCTGGTCTGGCGCAGGGTGAGACCCTGGTCAGCCAGGCGGGGATTTCCTTCTTCGGCGGGGTGGACCCCGAGACGGGGGTGGTGGTGGAGCGCGGCCACGAGCTGGAGGGGCAGTGCGTGGTAGGCCGGGTGCTGGTCTTCCCCACCGGCAAAGGCTCAACCGTGGGGTCTTACACGCTGTACCGCCTGAAGCACAGCGGTATGGCGCCGGCTGCCATCCTAAACGCGGAGTGCGAGCCGATCACAGCGGTGGGCTGCATCATCGCCGAAATCCCCTGCCTGGACCGCCTGCCGCTGGAGCAGTTCCGCACCGGGCAGCGGGTGCAGGTGGACGGGCGGCGCGGGGTGGTGCGGCTGTTGGAATGATGGGCTGTTATGGGAGTAATTTATTTCCGCGCCGAAGCTTTCCTGAGATTTTCCGCCACCCTGAACTGCACGATCCGGCTGATCAACTCATACGGGATGGGCTGATCCAGCGGAAACTGCACCGCCCCTTTGGACCATTTATAGGCTGATATTTCTTCTTTGAAAGCCTCGATCCCGGAGCCTGCCGGATAAAATCCAATATGGCGTTTATGCACGCCGAACCAGACCAGGCTGCCGTTTCGATGAAAAGCTGGCATCTGATAGCTGATCTTTTCCACCGCCTCCGGGGCAGCTGCTCGGATCACCGCCCGGATGCGGGTCAGGATGTCCTGCACGTCTGGCGGGAACTGGGCGATGTATGCATCGATCGTGGCTGGATGACCTGTTTTCTCTTCCATAGCGAATTCCTTTCCTATTCCTGTTCATCCTGATATTCGTAAGGCGCAATGCACTTTACAAGTGCAATGCGCCTTGCGCCAGGCAGCCGTAATGATAGGGTGGACATTGTAGCATAGAAACCCTGCTATCTTGTCAAACCAGAATCAGGTATACTTTGTGACGGATAGATGAGTTTTTGTTAGCAAGGAGAACCTTATGAAACGAGCCGTCAGCATCAGCCTGGGCAGTCCCAGCCGGGACAAGAAGGTGGTGGTCAATTTCAATGGCGTGGAGATCAGCGTGGAGCGCATCGGCACCGGCGGGGACGCCGCCCGGGCGCGCCAGCTCTACGCCGAACTGGACGGGCAGGTGGATGCGCTCAGCGTGGGCGGGATCGACCTGTATGTGCGCCTGGAGGGGCGCGATTACCCCATCCACGCCGCGCTGAAGCTGGTGCAGGAGGTCAAGCGCACCCCGCTGGTGGATGGGCGCCTGCTCAAATACGCCCTGGAAGGGCGGCTCTTCGAACTGGCAGAGCCGATTCTGGGAGGAAAACCCCATTTCGATAAAGCCTTCATCCCCTTCGGCACCGACCGCATTGGGCTGATCAGCGCGGTCAGCAGCGTGAGCGACCAGGTGCTGGTGGGCGATCTGATGTTCATGTTCGGCCTGCCCCTGCCGATCCGCGGCCTGGGGCAGTTCAAACGCGTGGCGAAGGTGCTGCTGCCCCTGGCGGGCTACCTGCCGATCAACGTGCTCTTCCCGCCCGGCGCAAAGGAGGAGGCCATCCACCCCAAGTACCTGCGCTACTGGGAAGAGGCTGACCTGATCGCCGGGGATATGCACTATATCCGCAAATACTCCTCGCCCAACCTGCAGGGCAAGACTGTGGTCACCAACACCACCACGCCGGAGAACATCGCCATGCTCAAGGAACGCGGCGTGCGCCAGGTGCTGACCACCACGCCGATCTACGACGGGCGCTCGTTTGGGGTCAACATGATGGAGGGGGTGCTGGTAGCGTATGCGGGCAAGGGCCGGGCGCTGAGCATCGAGGAGCTCAATGGGCTGATCGATAAGCTGGAACTCAGACCAACGCTGCAGATACTGGCTTGAGCGCGGCGCAATCGGTGAGCATAACCACAGATTGACACAGATGAACGCAGATTTTTTATTTGAGTAGATCTGTTTTCATCTGTGGTCGGTTTGACCTGGCACGGCTTTTCAGTTTTCATAATATCTGTGTATTCTAAAGAGGTTCTTGATGGGTTATCGTATTGTGCGCTGGGTGATTAAAGTAATTATGCGCCTGATCTGCCGGGTGGAGGTGCGCGGAATGGAGCATGTCCCGGCCCAGGGCAGCTACATTGTCGTCGCCAACCACGTCGGGAGGCTGGAGGTGCCGGTGGTCTACACTCTGCTGGAGCGGCAGGATATTATCATGCTGGCGGCGGAAAAGTACCGCCAGAACCCGCTGACCCGCTGGGTCTTCAAGCAGCTGGACGGCATCTTCATCGACCGCTTCAACGCCGACTATGCCGCCCTGCGCGAGACGCTCAAGCGGCTGAAGAAGGGCGGTGTGCTGGTGATGGCGCCGGAAGGCACGCGCAGCAAGAGCGGCGCGCTGATCGAGGGGCGGGATGGGGCCAGCTACCTGGCCTCGGTCTCGGGCGCGCCGGTCATCCCGGTGGGCGTGACCGGGACGCGCGACCGCGAGGTGCTGGCGAACCTGAAGCGGCTGCGGCGCTCGCATGTGGTGCTGAATGCCGGCCCGGCTTTCACCCTGCCGGCGCTCAAATCGCAGGAGCGCGAGCAGAAGCTGAAGGAATACACCGACGAGATCATGTGCCAGATTGCCGCGTTGCTGCCGGAGGATTACCGCGGCGTCTACGCCGACCACCCCCGTTTGAAAGAATTATTGAGCTAACTGGCTGTCTCAGGCAGCCGGGGCAGCCACTTGCGCACTTCAGCCGGGTTCACCCGGTAGCCAGTGCCGCCTGGGGCCAGGGTGGATAGGCCCCCGGCGATATTGCCCCAACGCAGGCATTCTTCGATGGGCAGATCATCCAGCCAGGCCTTGATGAAGCCAGCGCTGTAGCAATCCCCCGCGCCGGTGGTGTCCAGCGGCTCAAGCCGGAGGCCAGGGGCGTGGTGGATTTGACCCCCAGCCCAGGCATACGAACCGTTCTTGCCGTCCTTGAGCGCCACCAGTGGGCAGATCTGCCCCAACGCCTGCAGGGCCTGCGCCAGGTCGTCCTGCCCGGTGAGCAGGCGCGCCTCGGAGGCGTTGGGCAGGAACAGGTTGCTGCTCTGCACAGCTTTGCGGATGGCGGGGTTGGACAGCCCGCCAGGGGCCTGCTCTGGGCAACCGATGTTGCCATCCATAGCGAATTTCATCTTACGAGCGCGGGCCAGCTGCAGCCCGGCTTCCAGCAATGAGCCGTAATACAGGCCTGGGACATACAGCAACCGGGCGGAGGCGGTTGCCAGGGCTTTGAGGGCGGCGGGGATGGCTGGGTCGGGGTCATAGTAGGTCAGGAAGCCGCGCTCGTGGGGGAAGGAAGCCGCCACCGAGATGCGCCGCAGCGGGCGGTGATGGCGCACGAACAGGCGGGTATCCAGTCCTTCGGACTCTGCCTGCTGGATGGCAAAGCGGCTGAATTCATCATCGCCGAAATCGCCCGCCCAGCCCACCTGCAATCCCAGGCGGTGCATGGCGATGGCGCTGGTGTAGGCTTCGCCGGGCAGCATGGCGAAGCCGCTGGCGACGATGTCCTTGCCCAATTCGGGCATCTGCGGCAGGCCGGTGAAGATCAGATCCAGGCTGTAATTGCCAACCACCAGCACATCATAAGTTTTCGCCATGCTGATCATCCAATTGCAGGCGCTCAGTGCAGCGCCGGGAAATAGGCCCCATGCCCCTGGATGTAGCCATCCAAGATCAGGCGGGCGCTCTCCAGGTCACGCACCAGGGGATGCACGGTCAGGGCCTGCAGCGCCAGGGCATAGCAGCCTTCCACGGCGGCCTGGATGGTCAGCTGCTCGTAGGCCTTGACCTGCTGCATCAGGCCCAGCGGATGGGCCGGGATGCTCCCAACGGCTATAGGTCGAATCAGATCGCGGCCCACATAGGCCGGGATTTCGACCACATCTTGCGCCCCCATGCCCGGAATAGCGCCGCGGTTGGGAATATTCAGGATCATCAGGCGCGGCGCGCCGCCGCTGAGCGCCTCGATCAGGTCGAGCGCCACCCCGGCGTAGCCCTCGCCGCCCAGCGCCTGGGCGAAGCGGGCCGCCAGTTCGGGGCCTATGTTTCCTGCCTCATGGCTGGCGCCGGTCTCGGCGGTCATATAAGTGCGGCCGCGCTCATCCAGGTAGTCGAAATAGATTTTCAGCAGCGTTTGGGGGTTTTCAACAGTCCGGTTGCGGCGCAGGTCGGCGAACAGGCGCAGATTGGCGGCGGCGATGCGCTCGCCGCGCGTCCGACCGGAGGCGAGGATATTTTTCACCGCCTGGGCGGCGTGATAGTAGTAGAACAGGTATTCGTTGGGGATCATGCCCAGGCGGGCGATGAACTGCGGATCGAAGGGCAGGCCGGGCAGAGACCCCGCCTGCTGGAGCAGGGCGATGAACTGCGGCAGGAGATCGGCGCCGCGGTGCAGCACGGAGCGCACCCAGCCGAGATGGTTGAGGCCGAAATAGTCCAGGTAGACCTCATTCTCCGGCGCATCCACCAGAGCCGCCGCCACACGCTGTATGCTGGAGGGAGAGTCGCAGATGCCTACCACACGCTCCCACTCCCCCGAGCGAATGACCGCCTCCGCCAGCATACCGGCCGGATTGGCGAAGTTTACCAGCCAGGCCCCCGGGCAGCACTCACTCATCAAGCGCAGGTAATCTAACAGCACCGGGACGGAGCGCAGCCCCATGGCAAACCCGCCGGGGCCGGTGGTCTCCTGACCCAGGATGCCCAGGCCAAGCGGGACGCGCTCATCCACCACCCGTGACTCGATCCCGCCTACGCGGAAGGTGGTGATGACATAGTCAGCGCCCTGCAGGGCCTGGCGAGCGTCGGTGGTGCGCGACAGGCGGAAGCCCAATCTTCCCTGCCCCTGAGCGGTGATGGCCGAATCGATCACCGCGCCGATCAGATCAAGATGCTCGCCGTCGATGTCCATCAGGGCCAGTTCGTCCAGCCCCAGGCGCTGCTGGCGGCGGGCGATAGACTGCACGATCAGCGGGGTGCGCACCCCGGCTGCGCCGATGAGGCTGATTTTCATCTAAGCCTCGCCCGCCGCTTCGCTGCGCTCCAGCTCGGCGCGCTCGCGCATCTGTCGGCGCAGCGTCTCGACATCATGCGGCACCAGGTAGGCCACCAGGGCGAAGAAGATGCCGCACAGAATCCAGGTCGAGACGCAGATAATCAGGAAGGCGCTCTTCAGCGAAGTCTGATCGGCGATCAGCCCGGCGATGCCGGGCGCTAGGGCTGCCCCGGACGACTCGATCAAATACTGCACCGAGAGGGCCGTGCTGCGCACCTCCGGCAGGGTGATGTCGTAGACGGTCGAAATCACATTCGGCGCGGCGATGGGGATGAAGATGGCGGTGCCTGCCAGCAGCGCGCCGAACAGCAGGCGGTTTTCATCGGGAACACTGAGGGTCAGGATCAGCATCACCGCGCCAGCCAGCACGCCGACCATGGCGACCAGCGCCCGGCCGCGCGGTGTGCGCTTGAAGAAGTAATCGCCCAGCGCCCCGCCCAGCGGGTAGCCCGCCGCCAGCACCAGCACAGCCACAACCATCGTGATGAAGACGGCATTCTCATCATAACCGCGCTCGGTCTCCAGGTAGTTGAAAAACCAGTAGGTGATCACATTCCAGGGGAAGACACCAAAGAAGCCCTGCACAAACAGGATGCGCAGGCTGCGCTTCTGGAACAGACCGCGGGCGGTCTCCCAGTTGAAGCGGTAGGTATGCACCTGCTCCAGGTCAGCCATTTCAGGCTCGCTCTGGCCGCGCGGCGGTTCGCGCACGCTGAAAAAGATGACCACTGACAGCACAATCCCCAGCGAACCGGTGATATAGAAGACACCCCGCCAGCCGATGGCCCCGCCCAGGAACAAACCCAGGATCATGCCCAGCAGGTAGCCGATGGGGGCGGTCAGCTCCAGCAAGCCGTAGATTTTGCCCCGCACCTGCGGCCCGAAGTAGTCGCTGATCAGGCTGTACAGACCGGGATAGCTGGAGTCATCGATGCCGGTGGAGGCGCGGCTGGCCAGGAAGGTGCCATAGGTGGGGGCGATGGCGCTGACCCAGGTGGAGGCTCCCCAGAGAAGGGAAGCCAGGGCGAGCAGTTTGGAGCGGGCGTAGCGGTCGTATAAATATCCCCACAGCGGGTAGAAGATCGCCCCGACGACCAGCGCCCCGGTGGTGACAAAGCCCATCTGGGCGCGGTTGATACCGAAATGCTCCATGATCGGGGTGGTCAGCGGGCCGATCAGCAGCTTGTCTGCCTGGTGCAGCAGCATAAATACAAAGAATACCCCCACCACGAACCAGCGATAGCGCGATGATTTCTGCACGGGTTCCCTCCTGATAGATAGATTGGATACGGGCGGATCTGGCAAGCCATCCCGAGGAATATATTTTACCCTGTCCTGAGGATACATGGTTGATCCACTCTGATGCCAGTGATAAATGACACCTGTTTGGCATTCAGCTTGTCAGGGTTCTACCAAAGGCGGGTAGATTGGGCAAAAATCTGGGCGGCTGTTCTGCCTCGGGCTTTAGCTCATGATATAATTCCCCTGCAAGTTTCAGAGAGCCATCGTTTTATACAATCTCAGTGGAGGTTCCCCATGGAAGTTTCGACCACCCAGTACAAGCACTGCGATATGATCAAGGTGAGCGGCCGCGTAGACAGCGCTACGGCCCCCAAACTGGCAGAGGCGATGGATGCGATCACCAATGATGGGCGCTTCAAGATCGTCCTGGATATGAGCGAAGTTGAGTATATGTCCAGCGCCGGCTTACGGGTTTTGATCAACACCCATAAGATCTGCAAACGCTACAATCGCGGTGAAGTCGTTCTAGCGCTGGTGCCTCAGCGCATTTATGATGCGTTGGAGCTGGCGGGTTTTGTTCCTTTGTTCAAGTTTTATGATAATGTCATCGATGCTGTTGGCAGCATTTAATTCCTGAGCTGGAAAGCCACAATTGAAGGCTGGAGGTGACAGGATACCTTCAGCCTTCACATTTCGCGTTTTATTGTTGCATGAAAACATCTTCTAGAGCAAAAACATCTACGCATACCTTTTCTGAATCTTCGGTAGAAAGCATTGTTCAACAGACTCCGCTGAAGCTGACCCTACCGGCGCTGTTCGAAAACCTGGATGTTGTCCGACAATTCGTTGCCGGGCAAGCAGAGACCTGTGGACTGGACCCGGAGGCGGTCTATTCAGTCCAACTGGCTGTCGACGAAGCCTTCAGCAATATCATTGAGCATGCTTATGGGGGCGAATGCCAGGAAAAAATCGAATGCACGACTCAGATCACCGAACAAGGGTTGGTGATCATTATCAAAGACTGCGGTAAACCTTTTAAACCGGAAGATATACCCGACCCGGATCTGGACTCCCCGCTGGAAGAACGGCAGGTGGGAGGCCTGGGGCTTTATTTTATCCGCCAGTTGATGGATGAGGTGGTCTTCACCTTTGCCCAGCCGGGCAATCAGCACAGCTGCAACATTGTCAGGATGGTAAAACGCAAGGAGTAAGTTCTTGACTCTGGAGAATCAGGTCAACGACCTGCTGCCGCCTGCCCGCTGGCGTGCGGTACTGGACCTGGGCGAGCAATTGCTGCATCAGATCCAGCAGGCTTTGGAGGCGAATCCTCTGGCCCAGGTATGCCTGGACAGCCAGGGGGAATTGATCGCCGCAACAGCCGAGCGCCTGGTGCAGGGGCGCGCCTCGCTCTGGTTATCTGGCGAAACGTTACCATGGACAGACAGCAGCCTGCAGATCGAAGAGAGGGAGAGCGCTTCTCCTACCCCGCTGATGCAGCGGGCCTTCGAGAAACAAAAACCTTGCTTCGGTGAAAACAGCCTCAGCGGGGATTGCTGGTCGGCTGATGATCTAAAGCACCCAGCGCTTCCGCACGCTTTTGCGGCCCCCATATTTGTCACAAATGGCGAAAGCCCGCAGAAACATCTGCTGGGGGTTCTGCAGGTTGAGCGCTCAGATGGACTGCCTTTTGAGCCACAGGAAATTGAGCTGCTTGATGGGCTGGCAATCCAGGCTGGCCTGGGTTTGCAGGCTGGTCTGCAGTTGATCAGCGAGCGCCGGCGGGTGGAGCAGCTCTCACTGGTGTATGAGGTCAGCAACGCCATTACTTCGGTCCTGGATCAGGAGAACTTGCTGCTGCAGGTGGTCAGCTTGATCCAGAAGCGCTTTGGATTCCCATTTGTGCACCTGTTTTCCGTGCATCCTGGCAGGCGCAAGGTGTTTTACGAAGCGGGCACCGATCCTCGCAGCCAGGTGATGCGCAATAACAGCTTCGCTTATGACCTGGATGACCCCCAAGGGATTATCCCCTGGGCAGCCCGTAGTGGGGAAACGATCCTGTCGAACGATGTATCCAAGGAGCCGCGCTACCGGCCCTCTGAGCTGCCTCCGGATGAGACTCTCTCGGAAATGGCCGTACCGCTCATCTTTGGCGGAGAAGTGTTGGGGGTGCTGGATGTGGAAAGCGATCGGCTCAACGCCTTCAGCCAGGCTGACCGCTTCCTGTTTGAAGCGCTTGCCAGGCAAATCGCGATTGCCATGCGCAACGCTTTCCTGTATCGTTCCGAGACCTGGCGCCGCCAGGTGGCTGACAGTCTGCGGGAAGTAGCCGGGCTGCTCTCTGCAGACCTGGACCTCGACCAGGTGCTGGTATCTGTGCTGGAGGAGTTGGACCGCAACCTGCCTCTGGATGTGGCGGCGATCTGGCTGCTTGATGAAGAAGGCGTTCAGGGCAGCCAGGATGGAGACCCGCGCCTCCCAGAGCTGCGCCTGGCGGCGGTGCATGGGGCGGAAGCAGTCGCCCTGGATCTGGAGATCGGCCTTTCCCCGGGGGAGATTTTAGATTTGAACCCCTCCGACCCCTCCGACATCACTTTTGACAGCGCCTCGGATTGGCTCTTGCTGGCGCTGCATTCTAACGCGCCGGTGATCCGCACTGAAAACTCGTCCTTTGATCCCCTGGGAGGGGCGCTGGACTACCCTGCAGATTATTCGGCGATTGCTGCGCCCTTACGCATCGGCGAACAGAACCTGGGGGTGCTGACCCTGGCGCACCATTCCACAGGACGTTATGGCAGCGAGGCGCAGGCGATGACGGCTGCCTTTGCCAGCTACGCGGCCGTGGCGATCGAAAACACCCGCCTGTACGAATCGGCGCATGAGCAGGCCTGGATTTCTACCGTGCTGCTGCAGGTGGCCCAGGCCACCCAGACGCAATCCAACCTGAATGATCTGCTGACTACGGTGATCCAAATCACCCCCATGTTGGTGGGGGTAAAGGCCTGCCTGCTGTATATTGTCGAGGACGAGACCTTTATCCCGGCGGCGGCTTCGGGCCTGACCCCAGACCAACAGGCCGAGTTTGAGCGCTGGCGCTTTGCGTCCGGCGATGTGCCCGCTCTGGATCGAATGCGCTGTGAGCGCCAGCCCGGGATCATCAGCAGCCAGGGAGATGATCTGCGCCTGGTCAGTATTCTGGTGGACGACCAGGGAGGGCCAGGCTTTGAAGATGAGATGCTGGTGATGGTGCCCTTGCTGGTGCATGATGAAGTGCTGGGAGCTTTTGTAATCGATTACGAAATCCCCTCCGGGAACCGGGATCTCGGCGCATTTTTTGACGACCGGCTGACCATTATCCAGGGTATCGCTCACCAGACGGCAGTGGCGGTGGAAAATATCCGCCTGCTCAAGTCTCAAAAAGAAGAAGCGTATGTATCGGTGGCGTTGCTGCAGGTGGCCCAGGCGGTCGTCAGCTCAAATGAGCTGGATGAAGCCTTAGGCGCGATTGTCCGCATTACCCCTATCCTGGTTGGTGTTGAACGGGTGGCTGTTTTTCTGTGGGATCGGGAGCGGCGGGTTTTTCGCCTGTCTCAATCCTATGGCTTGCCGCGCGATGCAGGGGCTGCCTTCTATGCCGAGGACGATTTCCCCTTATTGGACGCTGTGCGACAATGGGACAGCCTGATCCCGTATCCGGTTCAGAACGGGGATTCTCCGCCAGATGATCCCCTGGAGATTTGGGGTAGACTGGCGCCCCCCGAACTGGAGGAGATCGAAGATTTATTAGCCGATGAACCGTGCCTGCTGATGGCCTTCCCGCTGTCGGTGAAGGGCGAAGTGCTGGGCGTTTTACTGGTGGAAGAGCCAGAGACGATCACCGGAAACGGGTTGGGGCAGCCTTTGAGCAACCGGCGATTGCGCAATAAACGCATGGAGATCATCACCGGAATCACACAGCAGGCTGCTATGGCGATCCAAAACGACCTTTTACAGGGTGAAATTGTCGAGCGCGAGCGCCTGGAGCGCGAGATGCAGCTGGCGCGGGATATCCAGCGCGCCTTCCTGCCGCAGGTGATCCCCGATCTGCCCGGCTGGGAGTTGAAGGTGCTGTGGAGAACAGCGCGCGAGGTGGGGGGTGATTTTTATGACTTCTTCGAACTGCCCGGAAATCGCCTGGGGCTGGTGATCGCGGATGTCGCCGACAAGGGTATGCCAGCGGCTCTGTATATGACCCTGGTGCGCACCCTGGTGCGGGCCGCGGTGCAGTCGGTCAGTTCGCCCGCCAGGGTTTTGGAGCGAGTGAACGATATCCTCGAGCCGGATGCGCCCCAGGGAATGTTTGTGACTCTGGCGTATGCAGTGTTAGATCTGGCGAAGGGCGAGCTGGAATATGCCAACGCCGGGCACAACCCACCCATTCTGGTGCGCAAGCGCAACTGCCAGTTGAAACGTTTAACCCGAGGCGGCATGGCGTTGGGAGTGCAGCCTGGCAGCCGCATCCAGGGACGTCAGACGGTGGTCGAGCCGGGTGATTACCTGGTGCTGTACACGGATGGCGTCACCGAAGCATTCTCCCCGCAGGGCGAGCTTTTTGGCGAGGAGCGCTTGCTGCAGACGATTGAGGGCGTGGCTGCTTGCCTGCTGTCGGGGGCGGACGCACAGGCTCCAGGCGCGCAGGAGATGCTGGATGCGATTGACGCCTCGGTCGCCAGCTTCAGTGATGGCGCTCAGCTGGCGGATGATCTGACCCTGGTGGTGATCAAGCGAAACGGAGGCGCGGGTTAAAGCGATCGCCGGACGTGGGGGGGGCACGCCCGGCAATCTAAGGAGGGCCACCGGAAGCACAACACGGGGTACGTGCTGAAAGCTCAGGCCGGTGACACGACACCTGAATCGATACCAATAAGCAGGGAGGGCAGGTGTCGCTTCGATATAATATACCCTAATTTGACCTTATTTGCATTAAAGTCCAATGAGAGTTTTGGACTGATTGTGTCCAATTATTGTGGACTATCTGCCTTGGTTTTCATCCCCAAACAGGCGCAGCCAATCATCGACTTCATCTTCACTCAGGCTCACATCCGTGCGTTTGCCCCTCTCCGCGCCGCCTTCTTCCAGGATTTGCAGCAGGGTCCTGGCGAAGGTTTCGGACGAGAGGGTTTGGGCCCGGGCGGCACGGGCGGAAGCCTGGACGGCCTGATCTGAGCTGACCACTGTCCAGTTGCGCGCTTCGCGACCCAGGCGCACCAGCCGGCTGCGGATGGCATCGTCGGCGGTGCTCCCCTGGCGGACAAACTTCGCCACCACCAGGCCGAATTTACGGGCGCGCACCCCATCTGGAGGGGCGTTATCAAAAAACACTTCTGCCTGTTTGCGCTGGCGGCGGCAGTATTCTTGCAACAGTTGGATTAGCTGCTGTTCGTCATCCAAGGTTTCCAGGCTCAGCCCGGGGACTTTGGGGATCAGGTTGTGACCATCAATCAGGTAAGGCATACTCGTGATTCTATTTCGAAACTGCCTACCCGTCAATCATATTTTTATGCTATCATCAAGGGCGTTACATGAGGATTCAGGAGAAATATGAAGCCGTCAAAGCGTCTGATTTTCTATCTCTTGCTCAACCTGGTGGTTTCAGCCTGCACCACCCTGACAGTCCTGGTGGTGTGGGATCAGTTTCGCGGCCCACTGCCCATGGGCCTGCTCCCCACCGCAGTTAGCAACCTGACACGCACCAAGACCCCCACGCCGCAGGTGGTGCAGACGGGCACGGTTGTGATTGCGCCCACTGCTACCGAGGTCTTTTTGGTCTACCAGGTGCAGTCTGGCGATACCTTTGATAGTATTGCCGATCAGTACAATGTCAGTGTGGAAGAACTGCTGGCGATCAATGGTTTCACCCGCTCCCAACCGCTGGGCAGCGGTGAAATCCTGCGCATACCTGTTCACCCCAAGGGGGGCGTCTACATTGACTCTGTGATCGGCGCTGGCGACCTGGCTTCGGAACGGATTATGCTCAGGCATCGCGGCGAGGGGGAGCTGTCTCTGGTGGGCTGGCGGATCGAAGATGGTCAGGGCAATGTGTTTATTTTCCCTCAATTCCCGCACCTCACCCTGTACCACGGGGGAGGGGTCAATGTATATACCAAGACCGGCAACAATTCCGTGGTGGAGATGTTTTGGGGCCTGAACCAATCGATCTGGCGCTCAGGGATGGTGGTTACCCTGCGAGACCCCCAGGGGACAGTGCGAGCGTCCTATACGGTGCCGTAGTCCTTCCTATTGCACGGGCGAACCGATGGCGGATATAGAAGAGCATATACAGAAGGCTATCGAAGAAGGGCAGTTCAAGGATTTGCCGGGTCAGGGTGAACCGCTGAGGCTGGATGACAACCCCCATGAGGATGCGGAGTGGCGCCTGGCGCATCATATGCTGCACGCAGGTGGTTTCAGCCTGCCCTGGATCGAACTGCGGCAGGAAATCGAAACCGAGAGCGAACAGGCGAGGATGGAGCTGAAGCGAGCCTGGGAGTGGCGGCGGCAGGCGCTGGGCAGCGGGCGGCGCTACAGGCTCGTCCAGGATGAGTGGGAGCGGGTGGTGGGGCGCTTCAAGGAACGGGTGGAGAAGATCAACAAACGGATTTTCGATTATAACTTACAGGCGCCTGCCCTGAGGCTGCAAACCTTCAGTTTGAACGCCGAAGCCGAGATAAGCCAACTCATCACCACCTCTAACGAAATATAGCTCCAGATTCAGAACGGCTCTTCAGGAATTGCCGTGAAGCGGGGGAATATGGTTTATAATCGCCGGCATAGGAAAAATCCAGAATGTCTCAAGCCTTGTATCGTAAGTGGCGTCCTCAGACCTGGGATGCGATCATTGGACAACAGCATGTTGTGAGCACGCTGCGGAATGCACTGGCAGCGGGTAAAGGGGTGCATGCTTATATCTTTGCTGGCCCGCGCGGCACGGGCAAGACCACCACGGCTCGCCTGCTGGCAAAGACGGTCAACTGCCTGGAAGAAGACCTGGCAAAACGGCCCTGTGGTCAGTGCGCCCACTGCACCGCCATGACCCAGGGGCGCTTCCTGGACTTGATCGAGATCGATGCGGCCTCCAATACCAGCGTGGACGATGTGCGCGATTTGCGCGATAAGATCAACTTCTCCCCCAACCAGGCGCGCTACAAGGTCTATATCATCGACGAAGTGCACATGCTTTCCACCGCGGCGTTCAATGCGCTGCTGAAAACCCTGGAAGAACCACCCCCGCATGCCATCTTTGTCCTGGCGACCACCGAGGTTCATAAAATTCCCGCCACGGTGCTGTCGCGCTGCCAGCGGCATGAGTTCCGCCGCATCCCGGTAGCAGACATCGTGACCCATCTCAGGATGATGGCTGAGGATGAGAAAATCCAGGTGGAAGCGGAGGCGCTGACGCTGATCGCGCGCCAATCCACTGGTTCGATGCGCGATGCGATCTCGCTGCTCGACCAACTGGCCTCCACCGGCCAGGCGATCACGCTGAAGATGGCGCAGGAGGTATTGGGCACGGCGGCCAGCCAGGCTGTGTTGGATTTGATCCAGGCGGTGATCGACCATACACCGGATGCAGGCCTGGACTGCCTGCACAGCGCCCTGGATTCCGGCAGCGACCCGCGCCAGTTCGCCCGCCAGGTGGTTGATTATCTGCGCGATGTTTTGCTGGTCCTCAGCGGCAACCAGGAACAGGTGGATGCGACCTCCGAGATGCGGCTGCTGATGGGCCAGCATGCCCTGGCTTTCGGCAACTCTGAGCTGCT
>JAFGQI010000076.1 GCA_016935755.1 Anaerolineales bacterium | reverse complement strand
GAGACGCTCGACCCACTCGACCCGCGCCTGGAGCCGCACTTCGCCGCCCTGACTAGCGACCCCTACGGCTCACGCCAGCTGCTCAACCCCTGGGTAGTGAACCCGCTCGAGCAGTGGGCCGGGCTGCACCCATTGAAGCAGATCCAGGGCAAGAATCAAGCCGGGCAGCTGGTGGTGCTGTTCTCGCCCAGCAGCCTGTATGTGTGCATGTTCAACGCCTCCTCGCCCGAATTCTCGCAAGAAGTAACGCGTCTGGGCGTTGATCTGACGCGTGCCCTGGTCTCCATGCCGCCCGCGTCCTGATCGACACATGCCATATCCATGAAAGCCCTCGTATTTCACTACAACCTGGCTCGCCTGGCTTATGCCCGCCTGGGCGGCTTTATCACCCGCCAGGCCTACCTGGGCGGATACGCCCCCCTGCAGTACCAGGATGTGCCCGAACCGCGCCTGCCTGCCGATGATTGGGTCATCCTGCGCACGGCGCTGTGCGGCATCTGCGGCAGCGACACCAAGGAAATATTCCTGGACGCCAACCTGGACAACCCGCTCAGCGCCCTGGTCAGCTTCCCGCATATTTTGGGCCACGAGGTGACCGGCGTGATCGAAGAGGTCGGCCCGGGGGTGCGCCAGCGCCGGGTGGGCGAGCGGGTGGCGCTGAACCCCTGGCTGAGCTGCACCCCGCGCGGCATCGCGCCGGTTTGTCCCGCCTGCCAAAGAGGCGAATTCTATTTCTGCGAGCATTTCAAGGATGGCAGCCTGCCGCCCGGCATGCACACCGGCAACAACCCACTGGCCTCCGGCGGCTATGCTCCCTTCCTGCCAGCGCATGAATCGCAGCTCTTCCCCGTCCCGGAAAATGTGCCCTTCAACCAGGCGGTGCTGGCGGATCCATTCTCGGTCAGCCTGCACGCGGTGCTGAAAGCGCCGCCCAAGGCGGGCGAACTGGCGCTGGTCTACGGCTGCGGCTCGCTGGGGCTGCTGACCGTCGCCATTCTGAGCAAGCTGTATCCCAAAGCTGAGATCGTCGCCATCGCCCGCCACCCCTTCCAGGAGAAGATGGCCCGCCAGCTGGGCGCGCAGCATGTCATCCGCACCCGCAGCCCGCGGGAGATCATCGAGGGAGTGGGGGAACTGACTCACCAGCCGCTGCAGAAGCCGTTCTACGGCCTGCCCTGGCTGCTGAGTGGGCTGGATGTGGTTTACGACACGGTTGGCTCGGCGCAGACATTGGAGGTGGGCCTGCGCGTGCTGCGGCCGCGCGGCAGCATCGTGGTCACCGGCGTCTCGCAGCCGCAGCGCTTCGAGTGGACGCCGCATTACTTCAAGGAAATTAACCTGATCGGGTCAAATGCCTTCGGGATTGAAGAATTCGAGGGCCAGCGGCGGCACGCCATGCAGATCTACCTGGACCTGCTGGCATCCGAGCGGCTGGAGCTGCCCGAGCTGGTCACCCACCGCTTCCGGCTGGAGCAGTATCAGCAGGCGCTGCTGGTCTCGCATGATAAGGAGAAAAACCAGGCGGTTAAAGTGGTGTTTGATTTCCAGTAGGGAGCGTTGGCAACCACACGCTGGGAAGTGTATAGCTTTTAATGATGGCTCGGGTTATAGTGACCGCCTCACCCGAGCGGTAACCCTCCACACTCGTCTTTCCTTTTACCAGTGTACAATAAGAAACATTTCAATATCAACACAGTTCTTCGGGGTCATCTGTCAGAACATCCGTCGAGCACCCTAATTGTGTTTGCAGAAATAAAAACGGGTACAGCTACAGAACAGACGAGCTCTTGGCGGCAAACTTACTGGATTTACGGCAATGTTAATACTGAATTAAAAAGGCCAAAAATTATATTTTTTGGAAGGGCTTTTCCTGCAATTAATAGATTGACATAATCGTTTGTTCGAAAAACTTTTTGCATTTCAGGGGATACTTGTTCTTGTTCCAGAAAAAATTCTCTATATAATTTATAGCACATAGAGTCTGGAGATCTCTTTTCCAATTCAAACGACCTTTCCTCACTCATATAGCGAACAATGTCCAACGTAAACTGATTGCCTTTTGAAAAGTATTCCCATATATTATTATCATCTAAATCAAGCTTAATTTTCGTTCCTGTGTTATTTATCATTGTCCTAAAATCATCCTTATCCTTTACTCCAAGCATTATTAATGCCCATCTCAGATCACTAAATTTACCCAAGACAGCCTGTTGTAAAACAAGTACATCTTCGCTTCCGTATCTGACCAGCACAGGTTCACTGTCAACACCGCATACCGTCATCTCTTGAATAATAGTCCCACTTTGAAGGCGTTTCGCCTCTCCAATTTTTGGTTCACAATTCTTCGTAATTTCTTTTATTTCTTCAGGGGTTAATTCTTTGACATTCTTAAACATAGCATCTATGTCTTCATAAACATGCATTCCATTTATCTCTTTCATGTTTTCTATTACTTGAGGGGTAGGAGCCTCTGTTACTGTTGCAGTAGGAAATGGAGTATCGGTTGGAGTGGGTGTGAAAGTCAGGGTAGGTGTGGCTGAAGGCGTTATGGAGGGTGTTACAGTTGATGTTGCTGTACTGGTGGGCGAAGCAAGCGCCCAGGGGAACGACCCGCTGCAGGCCGACAGGCACCCGCATATCAGGATCAACCAGGGAAGCATGGGAGCGGATATGGAATAGCATTTTCTCTTCATTTTTCAATCCCTCATCCTATGAAAATGAATTGATTGGGCGATGGAGTGATGGTGAATGGCTATCTGATTATACACGACCAGCTGGCAGCACGCCCTAGTTCCTCAGCACCACCCCGCGCAAAAACAGCCCAAAAGGGACAAAAAACACCAGCCCCATCCCCGCGATGACGATGAAATCCTCCAGCGGGAAAGGGACGGCGGATAATATGGGCTGCAGGATGAAGAAGGCCAGCAGGCCGACGAACAGCATACTGCCCTGGAAGAGCAGGCCCAGCCCGCAGGCATAGCCCAGGGCGCGCCTGCGCCACAGCGCGACCCCGCCGGCGACCCAGAAGGGCGTGATGAGCAGGTCGGCGAGGGTCACTGCCAATTCTGGCCCGCTGACAGACCCTTGCGCCAGTTGAGCAACCCCACGCAGGAAAAACAGCGCCCCAAAGATGGCCAGCACACCCCCGGCAGTGCGTTCATGCACCACGCCGGTCAGCCGCTGGCGAACTGCCCCCAAATCCAGGCTGGAGAGCAGGCGGAAGATGGCATAAGCGCTCAGCGCCACCAACGCAATGTAAACCAGGAACTGAATGGTCAAGGGCAGGGCGATGGCATAGGCCAGGTAGTTGTAAGTCGCAAAGAACAGCGCCCCAGGCCACAGGAGCAGCCCGATCAAACTCCCACGCCGGGCCAGCCACAATGATCCCAACAGGATGGGCAGACCGATGAACAGGTTGACCACATCGTTGGAGATAAAAGAACGACGGATCTGCTCAGTGGGATAGAGAATTTGCGGAAACAGCAGCCCAGCCAGAGAGGCAGCCGCCATCAGCACGGCTGGCCCCAGCGAAAGCCGGTAAGCCAGGGTCAGGCTATGGGTGAGGGCAGGTTGAGGCTTATGCATGGGTCTGCTGCCTGGCAGCCAAAATTTGCTGCCCCCAGGCGGCGGCGCGCTCCAATTCGCCATCCTTGAGTGGGCCTTGCTCGCCGGACACCAGAAAGCCTTCCGGGGGCACAGCCAGTTTGCCGCCCTTCGCTTTGAGCGTTTTAGCGATGGCGCTGGCCGCGTAGCCGCCTTTGTCCACGATAAAGCGAAGGGGTTTCGAGTTGATCGTGTCCAGCCAGATGCGGGTGTCGAAAGCCGCCACATTGACGCCTCGCAGCTGATCTTTTCCCAGCAGGCTCAGAAACCTGGCCATGGCTTCGGTGGGGCGAAAGCTGCGCGTGGGCGAGCCGACCACCAGAATCTCCAACCCGCTCAATTGTTCCAGCCCTGCCTGGCTGACTGGCGCCACAGGCGCCGCAAGTGTCTCAGCAATTGCCTGAGCGATTTTTTCGGTGTTGCCAAATACAGAATCATAAAGAACCAGAGTTTTCATTTTTTTCCCTTATCATTTTTTTTATCATTCAATGCCGCTACCCCAAGGTAATCACTACATTTCCTCGTTTACGCCCTGTTTCAACATAGCGGTGCGCCTCGACAATCTGGGATAGGGGATATCGCCGGTCGATCACTGGCTTTACCTTGCCTGCCTCAATCAGTTCCTTGAGAAAAAGCAGCTCTTCGATCTTCTCGCCGCTGCCTGAATCTGTCAAAACGTTGAGATATACACCTGCCAGCCTGCGAGCTCTGCTGACCTGAGCTGACGAAAGTCTGCCCACTGCGTCAAAAATCACATCGTAGCTCTCGCCGCGCTGGGTGAAATCCTGCTGGGTGTAATCGATTATCCGACCAGCGCCCAAAGATTTCACCAATTCTGCATTCGCAGCGCTGCATACCCCGGTCACTTCTGCATCATAATAGTTGCAGGCAAGCTGAACGGCGTTTGTCCCCACCGCTCCAGATGCGCCATAAATCAGCACTCTTTGCCCGCTGCGGATTTCTCCCTTGCTGAGGCAGCGCAGGGCGGTCATCCCTGCGCCGGGAGCGGCAGCCGCTTCTTCGCAGGTGAGATTGGCTGGTTTTAGGGCTACCATTCCATTCTCGGGCAGGCATTTGTATTCGGCATAGCCGCCGAAATTCGTTCCCAGGGTGGAGGCAAAAACCTGGTCACCAGGATTAAACCGAGTCACATCCCTGCCAGTCGATTCGATCTCCCCAGCCAGCTCCATCCCCAGGATGCGCCTCCTGGGTGCGAGCATCCCCAAATACATGCGGGCAAAGAAGCGCTGCCAGGGCGGCCCTGGAATTTTTAGGCTGCGCATGATCGTATCCCCGATGGTGACAGTGGTGGCATGTATTTTGACCAGGATTTCATTGTCCCTGGGGGCTGGTTTTGGCACCTCTGCCAGATGCAGGACATCCGGGGAACCGTATTCCTTGTAAATAACAGCTTTCATGATCGAACTACTCCTGTCTCAAAAATGCCAGCACATCCCGGGCGAACTGCTTTCCAGACGCTGGATGGCCCATCCCTTCATACAGGATCAGCCTGGCATTTGGGATGCCTTCAGCCGTCTGGCGGAACAATGCGGGGGTATAGAACGGATCTCGCATACCGGCAATTACCAGGGTTGGAGCGGTGATTTCAGCCAGGCGGGTTTTGAAATCGTGCCTATCTTCTGCTTCAATCGTCACCACCAGATCGCTTGGATCTTTAGGCGGGTTCAAAGCCATGAACCTTGCCCCGAGCCAGAGCAGGGGCTTGAGAAGATATTTCACTATCCCGGCGTGGGGCAACACCGAGCCAAATAAAACGGTGTAAGCCTGCGCCCACTGGCGCTGCTGCGCCAGATGCCCGATCTCAAGCTGCAGCCGTTTGGCTTCCTCGCTCAAGGTATAGGCGCTGGAATGGATCACCAGGCGGCGCACCAGTTCCGGATGATCGGCGGCAAAGTGCTGGACGATGGAACCTCCAGTCGAGACGCCGATTACATCCAGGGGCCCGCCAAACTCTTCGCGGATCATGGTAGCGTAATCATCTGCCATGTCCTTCATGGAATACCCTGGCGGCATACCCGGCCTGCGCAGCACCGAGTAGACAGTGTAATCCTGACCCAGAAACCTGTAGAATATGTCCAATCCGGGCTGGGGTTTATTCTCAAACATCAAGCCTTGAAAGACGATCAGCGGGTGTGATCCACGACCCAGGCGGTTGTAGGGCATACCACTGCTAAAATACCCGCTGGCTGGGGCGCGAAGGGAGGAATTATCCATACTTATTTCCAATCAGCAAGTAAACAGATAGGATCAAGACCAGCACCAGGGTTGTCATAGCAATCCTGTGAACCAGGAGCACGATGGTGTAATCCAGCTTACCGAGGCTCATCAGCGCGCCGCTGGCAAACAGCGCAACAGCACAAATGGCTGATACCACGAGCAATGTGATGATGAGCGTATTCAGGTGAAGGCTTTCCATCGACTTCGAGAACTGCAGAACCATCAGCACCACAGCTCCCAGGGCAAACAGTTTATGCACATTGAACAGCAATCCATTGTATGGTTTCCCTTGACTGCTCAACCAGAAACCGAAGGCCACGGTAAGCACCAGGAGAAGTCCAGGAGTGGCAAAACGATCCAGCATATCCGGTGATGCTCCTTTCGTGAGTTTTTAGATCTTCTTCCCCATTCGGAATAATTGGATGGCGATCAGAAAATACCAGATCATCCTGAACGGAGCGGAAATGGTCGGGGGAATCCAGATGAACGCCGGGGCAAAGATCAAGGCGATGAAGTAGACCAGCCCGAAGCCATTCGCCAGCAGGCCGGTCACAGCGGCGGCCCTGCTGAAAACACTGTTGCGCAGCATGACTGCAGAGAGCAACAGACCTGCCAGCAGCACCAGGAACAAGCTGGCATATGTGCT
Source organism: Anaerolineales bacterium (assembly GCA_016935755.1). GTDB lineage: Bacteria > Chloroflexota > Anaerolineae > Anaerolineales > UBA4823 > JAFGQI01. Next base: position 182,112 of record JAFGQI010000076.1, on the reverse strand, counting down.
AATACTGTGTTCGTGAATCGCCAGCAGCGCCTCTCCGGCCGCCTGGCAGATGAGGCGCTGAGCGTTGCTACCTGCCTCAACACATCGCTGGCTGAGAGAATGCAGAGCAAAGGCCTGGTTTGAGGCAAAGGACAGTGTGATCCCCACCAGGCCGCACAGGCCTGCCAGCAAGACAGCCGCGCGGCTGGCCCGCCAGAGAATGACACCCACCGCCAGGAAGATAAGCCCCACCAGGCCATACTCCACCAGATCGAAGAAGCCCAGCAGGATGAAGCCCACCAGCGGGTCGCTCTGCAGCAGGGCAAACCAATCACCAGCGTGGATGGGATAAGGCTCAGGAAGAGTGAAGATCCCGAATCCCTGGAAAGCTACCAGTTCAGCGCCTAAGTTCCGGCGGAAGACAAAGACCGCCAGCAAGGCGGCTATTCCCCCAAGGATAAAGAGCGGCTTCCAGACCGGGTCATGAACAGTTTTATCAAGCGGATGCGGAACAGATTCAATAGCTGACATCATTTTTCACCGTTGCTAATCAATCCCTGAATCCTCTGCTAGCTGCGGATCTGCCACCCCCTACCCAGGAACGCAAGCAGGATCAATGCCAGGGAAAGAGGGATAAAGAACTCCGGGCGACCGGTGCTGAACGCTCCGGTGAAATCCAATGCCGGGAAATGATTCAGCGGACCGATATACAGGATAGATATATAGAGAATTTCAAAGAGCTTACTTCCGCCGCTCCACACACCCGCTGCCAGCGCCAGGGATGGTATGAAAATAGCTCCAGAGAGCAAGGCCAACAGACTGGAGGCTTCCTGGTCAAGGGTAAACCGCAGCATCGCGCCACTCCCCATCAGCAAGGCAACGGCGAAGCCAGCCAACCACTGCGCTGGAAGCTGACGCCATAACGGAGCAGCGGAAGAGAAAGTCATCTGCTGAACATTGCACCGCCATTCCCGGTTGCCCAGGGCAGACCAGATCAAAGTTGGCCAGGCCCAGGCCAGCGGCAGAATGCTCTGGCGGGTGTTTGCAGAAGGATTGCCCAGACAGGCAAGGATCAGCGCCCCAGCAACCGCATACCACCACCAGCGCTGGCCTTTGAGCAGCAGTTTCATCTCTACCAGCATAACAGCAAAGAAACTGAAACGCCTTGAACTGGCAGCGAGCGGCGTCAGGCGCGCCTCAGGCAGCGCGTCCGATTCAATAACAGTTTGGGGAGCGGACGCAGCCGGACTGGTTTTCGCCCGGCGGGGCCCAGCCCGGGAAGGATCGAAACGATCGAAGAAGATGGCAGCTAATAAAACCAGGCAAACAGCCAGACCAACCAGGGCAAGGCGCGCCAGGATAAGCTCAAGCGTCCAATCAATACCCGTCCAGGCGAAGGTTCCGGTGATGAACTTGCTGGGGCCAAGCGAGAAACCCTGTCCGACCTCGGGATATACCACCCGGGCCGCCTCTCCCATATCTTTATGCATGATCGCAATGCCAAAAGGATCAAAAACAGAAATGGCCGAATCCAGGTTTTCCAACAGCAGCGGGAAGATGGTCAAAAAACCGATGAAATAAACCACATTGCCAAAACCGCCCTGCAGAAAGGAGATGGATTCGAATAGCACGGCAAAAGCAGCCACCAACCCCATACAAGGCAGCACAATCAGCAGAAACGGGCTAAGGTAAGCCATAAAATCAATCTGCTGGCTTTCGCCTTTCCAGATCTGGATGAATAGGCCCATCAGCGCCAGCACCGCCGCCATCGCCATCAACACAGCCAGGTTGCTCAGCCATTTGCCGAGCAAATACGTTGGGCGGGTGAGCGGCGTGGCAGCCATGATCTGCCCAACACCTGTTTCCCGGTCGCGACCCACTGATCCTTTGACCAGGTAAAAGCCAAACCAGCCAATAAAAAAAGTGGCGACAAGCGAGATCATCGCGCTGACCCAGGCTGAGTTGAATTCGCCGCGGTAACTGCCTAATGTCAGGGTCAAGTTCCCATTGGCAACCTGATAACCTAAGAATACGCTCAAGCCCAAAACGATTAGAAAGCGATAGCCGCGCACGCGCTCGTAGAAATCAGCCCGCGCCATGTGGTAGACGGCGCGCAGAGAATTCATCGCTGGCCTCCAATGAAGAACAGGTAGGCATCTTCAAGATTGGGCAGCACATTAACCGCATTCGTTTCGGGCTGCTGCTGGCTGACCACCCGCACCTGAACCCCATCGCTGCGACGTATGGTTCCGCTGATAATAAATTTGCTTTTCAGCCCCGGCAGTTCATCGCTGGGGACTGTCCACTCCCAAACTTTCTGCTCAAGCGCCGCCAGCAGTTCCTCAGGAGCCGCTTCACGCAGCAGCCTGCCCTGATGGATCAGCACAATATGCGTGGCGATGGCTTCCACGTCAGAAACGATATGCGTGGATAAAATCACGATTCGCTCCCCAGCCAAATCGGACAGCAGATTACGGAATCGAACGCGTTCTTCGGGGTCGAGACCAACGGTAGGCTCGTCCACAATCAGCAGCTGGGGATCATTCAGCAAGGCCTGGGCAATCCCCACCCGCTGCTTCATGCCGCCGGAATACCCGCCCAGCGGTCGCCGGGCGGATTCAGCCAGGTTGACCACCTGCAGAAGCTCATCAATCCGCTGGCGCGCCTGCTTCCCATCCAGCCCCTTAATCGCTGCCATGTATTGAAGGAACTCAATTGCATTTAGGTTGGGGTACACACCGAAATCCTGCGGCAGATAGCCGAGCACGGCGCGCAACCTATCCGGCGACTTGATCATGTTCGCGCCATCCCAGAAAATGTCCCCCTCCGTCGGCCTGGTTATTGTAGCCAGCATCCTCATCAGGGTGGATTTGCCCGCCCCGTTTGGCCCCAGCAAGCCGAGAATCCCGGGACCGATCTCAAGGCTGAAATCCCGTAAGCCCCAAAAGTCCTGTTTGTATTGTTTGCCCAGATTATCAATTTTTAGGTTCATACGCAGTTTTAAACTCAGCAGTTGAGATGGTGAACAGCAATGTTAGATATACGCACAAAGCACGTTTTCGTTTTACTATTTGCGTCAGAACTCGAGAACTACCTACTGGTGCTCAGCAGGCGGTTGAGCTTCTTCGCCCTCAGGCACGATAAATTTCAGCCACACTGGCAGGATGATCAACAGCGAGATAGCCGCGGTCAGCATGAAGGGGAACTGCGGGCTGACATTTTCCCACAAATATCCGCCGATCATGGGTGCAGGCAGGGACACCAGCCCCAGGCTGGTGCTGAACAGGCCAAATGCCACACCACGCATCCGCTGCGGAACAGCCTTGCTGATCAGGGACTGGTAAGCCGGGGTTGCCAGGCCAACGCCGGTACCGGCAATCAACCAACCCAGGCCGTAAATCCAGGCGGGGCTGGCAGGCGGCACGGTGGCAATCATGGCGATCGAAACAGCCATGAACAGGAAGGAAATGGCGATGTTAACCCGCTCGCCAGCCTTATCCGCCAGCCAGCCCGCCGGGATCATCACGACCATCATTGCCACACCGAAGATGCTGTTCATCAGGCCAATCTGGCTGATGGAGAGCCTGGCGATATCCTGCATGTAAACGGACAGGAAGCTGACCGACATGTTGAAGAAAATGTCGCGCACGCCATCTGTGATCAGGATCCAGGTGAACAGACCGCCTGCCAGGATCAGACCGATCATCGTGCCGAGGTTTTTCTTCAGGCTGTCGAAGGTCAGGCGGGTGGGAGCGGATTCTTTTCCTTTGGCAGCTTCCCGCGCCATGCCCACGCGCAAGACCGTGGCAAGGACATACAGCACGGCTGCAATCAGCAGCATACCCTTGAAGCCCATTGACTCGACCAGGTAGCCTCCCGCCAGCGGGCTGACCACCCCTACCACACCAAACAGCGTCTGGGTGATGCCGAACAGGCGGGCGCGGTTCTCCGGCGCGGAGTGGTCAGCGATAAAGGCGTCGAAGCTGGGGCCGACCAGGGAACGCGTCATGGCGCTCAGCACCGAAGCCAGCAGCACCCACTCCCAGCGCGTGGCCAGCAGCAGGGGAACGTAGGTGAAGACGCCCACCACGCTGCCAATGGCAATGGCGCGCAGGCGTCCCAAAGAGTCGGAAACCCAACCGCCCAAAATCTGCAGCAGGAGCGGGATGATCTGTGATAGGGTGTAGAACAGGCCGATCTGAGCGATGCCAGCCCCCAGCTCTTTCAAGTAAAGCGCTTCCAACGGGGCATACATGTTGCCCCCCAGGTTGGCCAGAATCATAGCCAGCATAAAGAGCAGCAGCAAGGGCGTTAGCAAAGGGGGCTTTTTGAGAGAGGGTTCGACAGTCATAGATGTTCAACCAGAAGGACATTCACAAGTGCATACCGTTGATTGAATTTTTTTGTGCTGTATAGCACCGTACACCGGAAGGAACGAGATTGTTAATGATAACAGGCAAAACCTTCATAGCATAGGCCTCAAACGCTCCCGCGCCTGACTCTGATTAAGATATAATCACCCAACACCGGAAACAACCTTACTCACCAATCGTACAGGTTTACACATGACCCAAACACCTCCCATCCTGGAATACGATCCCACTCTGGAAGCTATCACCGAGCCATCCCGGCTGGTCAGACCCCGGGATGTCCCTGAGCACTGCGTGATCTGTTTTTTCAAGGAGGTGATTGAAGAAGCCGCTCGGGAGAAAAACGCCGTGGTGGTGGTGGAAAACCGCTGGGAGGATGGGCCACACGCTCTTTATGAAATTGCTCACCAAGGAAAGCGGCTGGCTTTCTGGCATTCCCCGGTCGGCGCGCCGGCAGCCGCTGGGCTGCTGGAAGAGGCCATCGCCTTCGGCTGCCGAAAATTCATCGTGTGCGGCGGCTGCGGAGTTCTGGAAAAGGGTATTGCCGTAGGACACCTGATCGTGGTTTCAGCCGCCCTGCGTGACGAAGGCCTGTCTTACCATTATCTGCCGCCTGGAAGGGAAGTGGCTGCCCATCCTCAGGGAGTGGAGGCTCTGGTTGCCAGCTTGCAGGAAAGCGGCCTGCCTTACTGCACCGGCAAAACCTGGACCACCGACGCCCCCTACCGCGAGACCAGGCCGATGGTTGAACAGCGCCGGGCCGAGGGCTGCATTGCAGTGGAGATGGAAGCCGCCGGGCTTATGGCTGTCGCGCAGTTTCGGGAGGTGATCCTGGGACAGGTGCTGTACGGCGGCGACGACCTCAGCGGCAGCGAGTGGGACAACCGCGGCTGGCAGTCGCGCAGTGATATCCGCCGCGCATTGTTCTGGTTGGCAGTTGAAGCCTGTTTACGACTATGAAAAGTATGACTATGACTTCTTGGACGGCTAGTGGCTATACGAATGATAACGACCTTCAGCAAATGCTGGATTTATTGCTGCGTCTGCGTCCAGCCGATTGGATTAGCGACTATCCCAGCCCAGATGATCTGTATGAGATGATGGGGCTGGAAGACATGCCGGCGAACACCCGCTTATGGTTTTCTAAGGATGGGCAGCCGATTGCCTTCGCTGTGGTGGATGCCTACAGCAACCTGCTGTGCGAATTCGATCCAACTGCCCCTGATGCCCTGCAGGACGAGCTGGTCGCCTGGGGCGAAGAGCGGCTGCGCCAGATGCCCCCCGATGACTACCACCTTCCCAGCCTGGACGCCGTCTGCCGAGAGGAAGACTCCCATCGGGTTGCCTTCCTGGAACAGCACGGTTTTGTCCGCCAGGATCTGCGCACCCTATCCTTCAGCCGCCCGCTCGATGAGCCAATCCCGGAACCGGTCTTACCGTACGGCTTCCGCATCCGCCCCTTCGCCGGGGAAAGAGAGGTGGAGGCCTGGGTGGGACTGCACCGGGCAGCTTTTGGTACAGAGCATATGACTGCAGAGGAACGCCTGTTGATGATGCGCGCCCCAAGCTATAACCCCGATATGGATCTGGTGGTGGAAGGGCCGGATGGCAGCCTGGCGGCATACTGCATGTGCATGATCTACCCCGAGGAAAATACCCGCACTGGGCGCAAAGTTGGCTACACAGACCCGGTAGCTACCCATCCTGCCAGCCAGGGGCGGGGGTTGGCACGCGCCTTGCTTTTTACAGGGATGCGCCTGCTGCGCCAGCGCGGCCTGGACGCGGCAGTGTTGGGCACGAGCAGTGAAAATTCCGCCATGCAAGCAGCTGCGCAGGCAGCTGGATATCAGCTCCAGTATGCCAAGGTTTGGTTTTCGAAATCTCTGGAACCTGCCGATCGTGAACAAGCATAACCAGATAACCCAGCTTGTGATGCGAAGTAAAATTTCTTTCTGATGACAAAAACCGCTCCCCGCACCCACATCCACAGGCCAATCTGCCGCGGGCTGTTTGCCGCTCTGCTGATGGCGCTTGGGCTGTGGCTGAGCCAGGTCAGCACGCCGGGTCGTTCACCAGAAGGGTGCTTGCAGGGCTGCGGCCGCGAAGAGATATCGAGCAAGGCGGGAAGTCTGCGAGTACTCTCGTTTAATATGCTGCACGGATTCCCCGATTTCACCGACCTGAAACTACGCCTGGAACTGATCGGGCAGGAGATCGAACGCCTGCAGGCAGATGTGGTACTGCTGCAAGAGACACCGTGGACCCTGCAGACCGGCATGGCTGCAGAAGCCCTGGCACAGCGACTAGGCATGAATTATGCCTATCAGCGCGCCAACGGTGGGCGCTATTCTATTCTGTTCGAAGAAGGCGAAGCAATCCTGAGCCGCTATCCCCTGACCGTGCTGGAGTGGGTTGAACTAAAGCCAGCGGCGGGTTGGTTCGAAAACCGGGTAGCGCTGGCAGCACAAACCCAAACGCCCTATGGCCCGTTATGGCTTGTCAGTACGCACCTGACCACCCAGGATGGGGAAGTCGAAGCCGGGCAATCTGAAGCCCTGATCAGCTTTGTCGCGTCGTTGGAGGGCAGCCTGGTCCTGGTGGGCGGCGATTTCAACCGCGATCCTGCCGTTCTGGCGCAAGAGGCCACCCCGCCCTGGGATGACCCGCTCGGTCGTTTGCAGCCCGGCCCTGACCGCCTGACCTGCTGCATTGATGATCGCCAGGCAGCTGCGGAAGATGTCGAGAAAGCCATCGATGCCATCCTTATTGCCGGCGGGCTCCCTGCCCTGGAAGCGGCCGGCTGGCGGGTGGCTACTGCCAATCGTGTCTTCAACCAACCGATACTCACAATACAGGGTTGGCTTTGGCTCTCCGACCACATCGGTGTGCTGCTGGAGCTAGAAAGGATTCCCTGAGGAGCACCACCGCCCCGCTAACTCAGGTTCATATTCTGCTCCTGCCTGCCGGACGAGTGACCCAGGTTTTGATCGGGGAAATTAATGTGATCGGTCGGTCACATTGATGAAACTGTAGGGCTGCTCTGGGTTGACAAAGTAGCTGCGATCTTCAAGTACCTCGTAAGATGCACCTAGAAACTGGTTCAGGATCACCCGGAAGGTATTCACAGGGGTGATCTCAGGGTATAACCGCGAATAATCCTGGCTGGGGTAGTAATACGCATTGAAGATCGCCATTCGTTCCTGAAAACCAGAGTGCATCCACCCACAATTACCAGAGAGCTTACAGCATCGCGAAACCGCAGCTGCCCGCTGTTGCGCGAAAGCAGCGCCAGCACCGGGTAGACTGCGAAGATGACCGGGTGAAAGGCCAGCTTTTTCATAGAATTGCAGTATACCCCAATAGAAGCGCCGGCTGATAGTTTATCAGATCACCTTTCACTATTGTCAAAAAGGGGGATTTCTGTCAAAATTAAGCTGCTGGTCACCGCTCTCCCCGTAGAATGATGTTCTGCATGCGCCAAAGTGGAAGCATCCTGGCGCAGATCAACGCCATTCCAGCCACCGATCTCAACGCATAGGGTGTAGATTTTTTTATCTGACGAACATCATGTTCATGCACACTGGAAGGGAACGTTACCGATAGGAGAATGATCAATGACTGAACAACCAACCCAAGAAACGATTGATCGATGGCATCGCTATTTTGCCATCGAGGGCAACAATGGCGCCTGGGATTTGATCTCGAAAAAAGATCGCACCCCATCAGAAAACCAGGAGATGCTCAACCTGGCTTATGCGGCTGCCTTTCACTGGTCGAAGATTGGTACGCCTGTGAATACAGCCCGGGCTGAAATCACACTGGCGCACGTTCACGCCCTGCAGAGACATGGCGCTTTGGCAATTACATATGCTCAACGCTGTTTGGATTTCTTCGAAAACCAAGAAAGCGCCGATTGGGATATTGCTTTCGCCCATCTGGAGATGGCTTTGGCGGCTTCCGTAATTGGAGACACTGACCTGCACGCCCGACACTATGCCCTGGCCGAGAAACTTGGGACAGCCATAAAAGAGGAAGAAGACCGTAAAATTTTTCTGGATGAATTAGGGCGCATTCCTGGCCCGCCAGTGTAGCTGTTGACTCCTGGGGAAAAGGGCTGTTAAATGTCGGAAAAATTAGTAAAGGCTGCAGCTCTCCAAATGGACGCCGCTCCCGCCCCCACCGCTGAGAGGCTGAAAAGAGCCGAAGCATTGGTGGAGCAGGCTGCCCGGGTTGGTGCGCAGCTTGTGGTACTGCCAGAACTATTCAATACCGGCTATGCTTACCAGGATGAGAATTTTCAGCGCGCCGAGACCCTGGATGGTCCGACTGTCGCCTGGATGAAAGCCACCTCATCCCGGCTGAATCTGCACCTGGCTGGCAGCCTGATGTTATGGGATGGAAGTGACATCTATAACTCACTTCTCCTGATAGCCCCCGATGGGCGAATCTGGCGCTATGACAAGAATTATCCCTGGGGCTGGGAACGCGGCTATTTTCGCGGCTCAAGGCAGATTAGCATAGCGCACACCGAACTGGGCGACATCGGGATGATGCTCTGCTGGGATATCGCCCATGCCAGCCGGTGGCGGCGCTACGCCGGTTCAGTCGACTTCCTGCTGGTATGCAGCTGCCCGCCCGATGTTTCTATGCCCACCTACCATTTCCCGGATGGGCAAATGCTTACCCTGGACGATCTGGGGCTGCCTGGAGGCTGGATTAAGGGGAGCGCTGGGCGGGTGTTCCAGGAGAATTTCAGCCAGCAGACCGCCTGGCTGAGGGCGCCAGCCGTGCTGAGCAGCGGCTGTGGACGATTCCGCACACCTATCCCGCGCGGCCGCATACTCACCCTGGCTTTACTTCCAGTCGCGCCCTGGCTTGGGCGCTTCCTGTCTCAGGCGGATGGGTTGGAACTGTCCTGCAATTCAGCCAGCGGCTGTAAAATCCTGGACGCCCGTGGAGAGCAATTAGCCGGGCGCACCCCAGAAGAGGGCGAGGGCTTTGTCGTTGCTGAAGTAACCGTTGGCGGCAGAAAATCTACCCCCATAAAAACCCAACCCACTCCGCCCGTCCCGCTCATTTCTTACCTGCTTTCGGATTATTTACTGCCCTGGCTGTCGCTTCCCGTATATCGGGAAGGCGTACACCGGGCGCAAGGTGTTCAACACCCGGCCTATTGCGCAAATGAACGCAAGTCATTTGTGCGGATGCTATTCCTTGTTGCCGGAATATTTTCTTTTATTTGGTTATTCCTGCGGAGGCGAAAATAAAAATCAATGGTTTGCATATACTGCTCACCTACCAGTGCACCTTCGAGTGCGATCACTGCTTCGTGTGGGGCAGCCCCTGGCAAAGTGGGGTGCTGACCCTGGCAGAAATCCGCCATATCCTGAACGAAGCCAAGGCCGTGGGTGTCGAGTGGATTTACTTTGAGGGCGGTGAACCTTTCCTCTACTATCCTAACCTGCTAGAAGGGGTGCGCCTGTCAGCCGGGCAGGGTTTCCAGGTAGGCATCGTCACAAATTCCTACTGGGCCATCTCGGAAGAAGACGCTCGCCTGTGGCTGCAGCCCTTCGCTGGGCTGGTGCAAGACCTATCCGTCAGCAGCGACCTGTTCCACTACTCCGAGATAATCAGCCAGCAGGCGAAAAACGCCAGCCAGGCCGCTGAGCAGCTCGGCCTGCCGACAGGAGTCATTACCATCGCACAGCCCGAAACCGAAAAGGCGGCTGGCGTGGTTGGGCAGATCCCCACCGGCGAAGGCCAGGTGATGTACCGCGGCCGCGCCGCCGAGGTGCTGGCCAAAAACGCGCCTCACCATAGCTGGGATACTTATACTACCTGTCCATACGAAGACCTGCGCGATCCGGGGCGGCTGCATCTTGACCCGCTGGGCTATCTGCACATCTGCCAGGGAATCGTCATCGGCAACATCTTTCAGGAGCCTTTAGCAGCCATTCTGGAGCGCTACGACCCCGATGCCCATCCGATCACTGGACCACTGTTATTGGGAGGGCCAGTGGAGTTGGTTCACCACTATGCCCTACCCCACCAGGAAGCATACGCTGACGCCTGCCACCTATGCTACTCCAGCCGGCTGGCTCTTCGCCAGCGCTTTCCTGATATATTGGCGCCTGACCAGGTTTATGGCATCATGAAAGGATAAGAACTTGCGATGATCTCCAGACAGCAAGCTCTCAAAGATCAAATCCTACACGATTTTATAGAAACCCGCGCCCAGCTGATCATGGCTGCATCATGCCTGGAGGCAGCCGAACAGGATAGAGTCTACCTGGGAAGCTGGTCAGTGAAAGACCTGCTCGCGCACCTGGTGGGTTGGGACGAGGCCAACCTGCAGGCTGCCCAGGCCGTTCTGGCTGGCCGGCTGCCCGCCTTTTACCAGTATCGTGATCGCAACTGGCAGGCCTTCAACGCCTTGCTGGTGGCGAAATATCGCCGGGACGATTTCAGAGAACTGCTGGAGCTGGTGAGGCAGTCTCACCAGCAGCTGGTTGACTTCCTTCAAGCTCTACCTGCAGAGCAGATGGCGAATGATTACGGGGTTCGATACCGGGGATACAAAGTGATCATTTCCCGCCTGCTGCAATCCGAGATCGCGGATGAGCAAGTACACCTGAAACAAATACAGGAGGCATTTGTAAAATGAGAGCAATGGTGCTTAACCAACTGACTGACCTGACCAAAAACCACTCTCCTCTACAATTGACTGAACTACCAGAACCTGTCCCTGCAAAGGGGGAAATCCTGCTGCAGGTGACCGCCTGTGGGGTATGCCATACCGAGTTGGATGAAATCGAAGGGCGCACACCACCGCCGCGCCTGCCGGTTATCCTGGGGCATCAGGTAGTCGGGCAGGTGGCGAAAGCTGCAGGTCACTGGCGAGAAGGCGACCGGGCTGGCGTCGCCTGGATCTTTTCAGCCTGTGGTGAATGCACTTATTGCCGGTCGGGACAAGAGAACCTGTGCGCCCATTTTCGCGCCACCGGCCGCGATGCGCATGGGGGGTACGCTGAGTACATGACTGTGCCAGAAGGGTTTGCCTACCCCCTACCGGAGTCTATCACCGACATCGAAGCGGCCCCGCTGCTGTGCGCCGGGGCGATTGGCTACCGTTCACTGCGCCTGGCAAACCTTCAGGACGGTCAAAACCTTGGCCTGACTGGTTTTGGCGCCTCAGCGCATCTGGTGCTCAAGCTGGCTCGCTGCCAGTACCCGAACTCAGCGGTTTTCGTGTTTTCACGCAGCGAATCCGAGCAGGTCTTTGCCCGACAATTGGGCGCTGTCTGGGCTGGGGGCATTCAAGACACGGCCCCAGAGCCGTTGCACAGCATCATCGATACTACCCCGGTCTGGCTGCCTGTTCTGGAAGCCCTGCGCAACCTGGCTCCTGGTGGACGGCTGGTGATCAACGCTATCCGCAAAGAAGGACATGATAAAGATGTCTTGCTTAGGCTGGATTACCCGGCCCACCTGTGGATGGAGAAAGAAATCAAGAGTGTAGCAAATGTCTGCCGCCAGGATGTGAGTGAATTTTTACAGCTGGCCGCCCAGATCCCCATTCGGCCCGAGACGCAGGAATACCCTTTAGAAGCAGCCAATCAGGCTCTGATGGAGCTAAAAAACCGCCAGATTCATGGAGCAAAAGTCCTCCGGATCTAAAAAATGCACCATAGCAGGTTATAATTTCAGCATCAATACCAGCCATTGCTGGCGTTGGGAGAATAAAGGCTATGACCTCTAATGCGCAAATCCTATCAGACCTGAAGATTATCCGGCAGGAAAACCAACCGCTGGAATTATTGACTACCTATAAAGGGGTACCCTTCGTCTGCAAAGCCTGGATTGAAAACCTGGAAGGCGATGTCGCTCGCCTGAAAGTTGATGATCCCGCGATCCTCTGCCTGGATTACGGCAACCAGACCCGAGTCCTGGGCAGTGACTATTTCGAACCAGCCGTTGCCCGTCTGGGAAAAATGGATCTTGCAAACAGCATCATCGAACTAACCGATTTTACCTACATTGGCACAAAATTGGGTGAACGCATGATCGTACGGGTCGAGCCAGGTGAGCGTATCCAGGTACTGGTTATAAACGAGGATTTAGAGACTGGCGCAGAACTGGCCGATATTTCGATGAGCGGCATCGGTGTGCGTATGCAAGAAAAAGCTCATCACTTGGCATTGAGGCCTGGGGCAGCTGTGGTGCTGGATTTTCAACTGCCTGAAGTGCATATCCAAACCAGCGGCACTGTATTGAGCCTGCTGAAGTCTGAAAATACTATCCGCCTGTCCATTCGCTTCGCCCAGGATTTCCAGCAGAGAGCATCTGTTTTTCACTACCTGATTGACCGGCGGGCGGAGATCGAACGAGAGTTGAGAGAAATCTATTCGGCAACTCGCCAGACGATCCTGCCAGCCAGTTAACAGCAGCAATCCGATTAGAACATCTTACTATCACACAACGAGAAGCATATGGCGAATTGTTCAGTTTGCGGCGCGCCGACCTCCAGCACCAAGAGCGTCTCTTACCCTGCCTCAGAGTTCAAGATCATAGTGGAAAACGGTTTCCTGCCGCCACAAACCGACCAAACCGGGTTAGATCTGGAGGCCTGGCGGGAAAAAGTTCAGCAAACCCAGGAGGACTGGCTGCTGTGCGCTGATTGCACCGCTCGAGCTGCCTCCTATCGACAGAAAATTGGGAAAAACAGATCCTGGTGGCTGTTAGGAGCGGCTATCCTGACCGTACTGCTGGTATTCGTCTTGGTCAGGGTGATCCAACTGGCTCCTAAGGAAAAAGCGCGTTCCTTGCGCCTTCACGGTGTCGCGGAGACAAATTTCACCTCCCTGGCATTTTCCCCCGATGGCCGGTGGCTGGCGACGGGTGTCTCCGATCACACCATCGTCACCTGGGATTTGAGCAACGGGAAACTATTAAGGACCCTTGCCGGGCACACCCAGCGGATAAACAGCGTGGCCATTTCTCCGGATGGGAATCTGATCGCCTCCGCTTCCAACGATTTAGATATTCGTCTGTGGGATCCAGTCACCGGACAGGCATTAAAGGTGCTGTCTGGGCATACCCTGGCTGTGACCAGCCTATCATTCTCTCCAGATGGCAGCCTGCTTGCTTCGGGCAGCCATGATCAAAGCGTTAAAATGTGGGATATCCAAAGCGGGCAAATCCTTCAGACCTTAGGCCCCTTCCCAGCTACTGTAAACAGCCTGGCTTTCTCACCGGACGGGAAGCTGCTTGCGCTGGCTTGCGCGGATGGTTATGTTCGGGTTTGGGATCTACAGGGCAATCAAGAACACTTTTCTCTACAAGGGCGCCAGAAACCAATGATCAGCGTAGCAATCTCCCCGGACAATCAGACCCTGGCATCAGGCAGTGCTGACTCCAGCCTGTCCCTTTGGGATCTAACCACTGGTGATCAGTTGAGCGCCTTGCAGGGGCATACACACATCATCACCAGCCTGGCATTCTCGCCGGATAGCAAAACCCTGGCGAGTGGGAGTGAAGATGGTACGGTACGGCTGTGGGATGTGCCAACCCGCCGTTTTCTAGAAGTCCTGATTGGCTTTGAAGAAGAGCTTTTCCCGATTAATGCGCTTGGTTTTTCACCAGATGGCAGTGTATTGGCCGTGGGAAGTACATTCGATGTAAAATTATGGGAGATCAAATAAATACACTCTTAACCAGAGGCAGGCGACCCAGACGATGGATATTCGAGCTTACAATCGTGAGGCATGGAACCGTGAGGTAGAAACTGGAAACCCCTGGACAAAACCAGTCGGACCAGAGGTGATCGCGTTGGCGCGCCAGGGGCAGTGGTCGGTTTTGCTTACCCCTACCAAACCTGTGCCTCAGGATTGGTTCCCAGAGATGCCAGGCTGTGAACTGCTATGCCTGGCCTGCGGCGGCGGGCAGCAGGGGCCGGTCTTTGCAGCCGCTGGAGCCCAGGTCACCGTGCTGGACAACTCGCCTAAGCAGCTTGCCCAGGATCGCCTGGTGGCGGATCGAGAAGGTCTGGCGCTGATCACTCTGGAAGGCGATATGCGCGATCTATCGGTATTCGCCGAGCATCGTTTCGATCTGGTGTTTCATCCGGTATCCAACCTGTTCGTTCCCGATATCCAGCCTGTTTGGGAGGAGGCTTTTCGCGTGCTGCGCCCAGGCGGCTCTCTGTTGGCTGGTTTTGTCAATCCGCTTAGCTACATATTCGATTATGATTTAATGGAAAAAAAGGGCCTTCTTGAAGTAAAATATAGCATACCATATTCGGATCTGGCGAGCCTACCCATGGAAAAGCGCCAGGAATACCTCGATAATGGCTGGCCTTTAGAATTTAGCCACACCCTGGAGGAGCAGATCGACGGACAGCTGCAGGCTGGGTTCTTGCTGACTGGTTTCTATGAGGACATCGACCCGACCACGCAGCTGGGCAAAATCATCCCTACTTTTATCGCCACGCGGGCGCAAAAGCCCTATTTTGAGGAACTATGAGTGACGATCGCCGAAAATTTCCGCGTAAGTACCTGACTTTTTTTGGGCGCGTCTTTGAACGCGATACTGGACAACTGATTGGCCAGATGGCTGATGTCACCCCGCAGGGAGCAATGATCATCAGCGGGCGCCCGCTGGAGCTCGATCAGGATTTCCAGTTGCGCCTGGATCTGCCGGAGACCATTTTTGAACAGGATCATATGGATTTCGACGCTCGCAGCGTCTGGTGCCAACCCGACCTGGAACCCAGCCTGTTTAATACTGGTTTTCAACTGCTCAACATGACCCCCGAGAAAGTGGCGATTGTCGAGCAGATCATCAAGGAGTTTGGCATCCGGGGGTAATAAAGTAGAAGCCGGGTTCCGCGAGGTTGAGCATACCGCCGATTGGGAGCTGCAGGTGTGGGCGCCAGATTTACCTTCTCTGCTGGAGACAGCCGCCCATGGAATGTACAGCCTGGCTGGGGCGCGGCTGCAGAATGAACCTCTGGTGGAACGCCGCCTGGAACTTCCCGCCCACGATCTGGAGCGCCTGCTGGTCAGGTTCCTGGCTGAGCTGCTCTTCCTCGGAGAGCAAGAAAACCTGGCTTTTGATCGATTCGAGTTAAAACTAGACGAAGGCGCTTTACATGCCCGACTGTATGGCTCGCATCTGTCAAGTATCCATAAAGAAATCAAAGCCGTGACTTACCACAACCTGGTCGTGCGCCATACGGCTCGCGGCCTGGAAGCAAACGTAGTATTTGATGTTTAAGCGCCCATATCAGCGATTACATTGACATTTACCCGCGCCATTTCGCCTTATCCACGGTACAGAAAGGAATGGACAGATGGTTGCACTCAATGACCTTATCAAGATTAGCGACTACGAGTGGGAGATTCCCCAGTCGTTTCGGCAGGATATGCGCGTCCCGGTGCGAATCTTTGCCACCCGGAAGCTGTTGGAAAAGGTGATGCAGGACGAGTCCCTGCAGCAAGCGGTGAATTCGGCTACTCTGCCAGGGTTGGTGGGTCATGTGGCGGTGATGCCCGATATGCATCAGGGCTACGGCTTCCCCATCGGTGGGGTGGCAGCCACCCGTTACCCCGAGGGAGTGATCTCACCAGGCGCAATTGGCTACGACATCAACTGTGGAGTCAGGCTTTTGGCCTCACAGATCAGCTATGACTCAGCCAGACCGTATCTCAGCGATCTCGCTAATGCGTTGAACCGTCACTGCCCCAGCGGCGTGGGTGAAAAAGGCGAGCTGCGGTTAAGCGAAGAGGAACTAAACCAGGTCTGCCGCCAAGGGTCGCGCTGGGCTTTGAAGACTGGACATGCTACCGAGGCTGACCTGCGCCGTACGGAGGAGGGTGGTTGCTTGGACGGCGCTGACCCAGCCAAAGTGAGCAAGCGCGCCAAGGAGAGAGGCCGCCCGCAGCTGGGCACCCTGGGGGCGGGCAACCACTTCATTGAAGTGGATGTGGTGGATCAACTATTTGACTCCGCCTCTGCCCAGGTCATGGGGCTTCAAGAAGGCTGCCTGGTGGTGCAGATTCACTGCGGTTCGCGCGGCTTTGGTCATCAGATCTGCTCCGATTATGTGGAGGAGTTCCAGGACGCTGTAAGGCGTTATAAGATTGAGCTGCCTGACCGCGAGTTGGTCTGCGCCCCGCTCAACTCCCCCGAAGGGCAGAGCTACCTGGCAGCCATGCGCTGCGCGGCCAATTACGCCTTTGCCAACCGGCAGGTTCTGGCTCATTACGCCCGTCTGGCTTTCGAGGAAGTGCTAGCCGGCTCATTAGGCGACTGGCGCTTGCACCAGGTATATGATATCGCCCACAATATGGGCAAGATTGAAACTCATATCATTAACGGTCGAGAAGTCAAAGTGTGCGTTCACCGCAAGGGGGCTACCCGCGCCTTCGGACCAGGAGCTTCAGAGCTTCCAGAAGAATACCGGGCCATCGGCCAGCCTGTGTTGGTGCCAGGCTCAATGGGAACAGCCTCCTGGGTGCTCTTAGGCACCGAGGAAAGCATGCGGCGTTCCTTTGGCTCATCCTGTCATGGTGCAGGGCGGGTGATGAGCCGCCACAAAGCTAAGAAAGAGGTGCGAGGCGACAGGCTGCGCCAGGAGCTGGAAGCGGGCGGAATCCATGTGCGCGCCGGATCGCTGTCTGGTCTGGCTGAGGAAGCCCCTCAGGCCTACAAAGATGTGGATGCCGTGGTCGAAACTGTCATCGGGGCGCAGATTGCCCGCAAAGTCGCGCGGCTGCGACCAGTAGTGGTGATAAAAGGGTAGCCTTACCTGCAGCTATGGAACCAAACTCCAGTCCAGGACGTCAAGATCAAGAATGTCGCCGAGCATGCGGAGAAAAATATGTCCAGAAAAAAATGGATTTGCCTTGCGATAACTTTCAGCCTTCTGGCTGCTATCTTGTGCGCTTGCTCAGAGCCAAAGGTGCATACGGAGATCCCTGGCGGCGAACCCGGCTCAAACCCGGTTGATTTTTATCCCGCCCCGGGGAATGAAGTGCCATCCCCAGATGAGGCTATCTCTTCATCCCCTTATCCGAGCCCGGATGAACCACTGCCGTCCGATTGGCAGCCGCGCCCAGGCGATCAATCTCTGCAGCCAGGGGAAGTGTTCATCGAGCAAAAAGAAATCCTGGTGCTGGAGAGCTTCCCACCTCAATACATACTGCTGCTCAAGGGCAACCTGCCCACTGTCTGCCACCAGCTGCGGGTAAAGATCAATCCCGCTGACGCGCAAAAACATATCCTGGTAGAGGTTTATTCCCTGGTCAATCCTGGCGAGGCATGCATCCAGGTATTGGCGCCTTTTGAAGTCAGCATCCCACTCGGGAGCCTTGAGGCGGGAAAATATGTGGTTGTGGTGAACGGTGAAAAGGCGGGAGAAATCTCCCCATAGCCATCTCAAAGCCCTTCTGCTGGCGGTTCATTTGTAATCTCAACCAGAGAAGCATTCGTCAGTGTTACCAGAGCGGATACAGGCAGCAAAATATTCAGACCTCGTTGGCCACCAGAGATGTGAATCTCGGCAAAATTCCGGGCAGAGGCATCAATCACCATCTGGAAGCCCCGGTTGATCAGCGCCAATGGTGATATGCCGCCCGCCTGCAGCCCCGTGAGCCGCTCCGCTTCGCGCTCGGTAGGCAGATGTACCTTCTTCTCCCCCAGGGCTTTCGCCAGTAACTTCAAATCTACTTCCCTGTCACCCGGAATGACCGCCAGGATGATTTTCCCTTTTCCTTCACGCTTCACCACAATCGACTTGAAGACCTGCGCAGCCGGCGCCCCAACCATGCGGGCTGTTTCCAGCGCCCCCAGCTTCTCGGCAGGCAAATCATAGGCTGTGTAGGGGATTTTTTTAGCATCCAGCATGCGGGTGATGTTATTTGTCCTGGTCATGGTGGCCTCTATTCGGGCTCAAACTGCTGTGCTGGCAGTGAGAGGGTGAAGACGGCTCCGCCCTGGGGATGGTTCGCGGCGGTCAATGAGCCCCCGTGGGCTTCAGCCAGCTGTCGGGCAATTGCCAGTCCCAGCCCGCTGCCGCCTTCCTGGCGATTGCGCGAGCGATCAGCGCGATAGAAACGCTTGAATACATGCGGCAGCGCTTCCGGCGCGATGCCTGGGCCGCTATCGTGCACCTGCACCTGGATCTGATTACTCGCACGAGTAGTATCCAACACGATCGATCCACCTTGGGGCGTATAGCGCAGCGCATTCGAGATCAAGTTGCCCAGTATCTGCTCGATGCGCATGGGGTCTAGCATGAGAGGCGCCGGGACAGCCGAAGGGGTATTGACCCGGAGATCAACCTGACGAGAGTCAGCCTGGGATCGGAAGCGCCCAGCGGTTCGCTCTACCAGGGCTGGCAGGTCAGTCGGAGTGCGTTCCAACTGCAGCTGACCGGACTCAGCCAGGGCCAGGGTGCGCAGATCATCTACCAGCCGGGTTAGGAGCATATTTTGTTCTAAAACAGACTGCAGGTTCTCGGCGCTGAGCGGGTAGACTCCATCCTGCAGCGCTTCCAGATTAGCCCGCTGCACCGCCAGCGGGGTCCGCAGTTCATGAGCAATGTCCGCAGTCATGGCGCGACGGCTTTCTTCCGCCTGTTGGAGTGAATCGGCCATGCGGTTGAAGGTAGCCCCCAGGCCTGCCAGTTCATCGCTTCCGCTGACATGCACACGCTGAGATAAATCGCCCTGCCCCAGGCGGTTGGCGGCTCGAGTCAGGGCCTGCACCGGGCGAAGCAAGGTGTATGCCAGCCCAAGAGCCAGGAGCAAGGATAACCCTCCAGCGATCAGACCAGCCGTTAAGGCTGCCTGGGTCAGGCGTTCGACCAGGTAGGTTTCATCATTGTGATTGAACCCCATTCCACCTTCCACCAGCAGATAACCCACCGTACGGCCGCTCGATTTTATTGCCATAGCCGCTGCCAGCTCACTCGCAACCAGCTGTCCAGCAGCCTGGTCGACAGATGTATCCACCAGAACATTCCCCTGTTCATCTGCCAGACGTAAACGCTGGTTCATCATCATCCCATGAGGGCCTCCCTGACCGTGGCCTTGCCCGCTGCCATAACCAGAGCCTGGTAATTTCAGCAAATCATCCACCCCCTGCCAGGAGCTGTGCTCAGCATAATATTTTTGCAGGCTGTCAACCAGATCGTCGACATTCAACATACCTCCGCCGAACATGTAAGCCCGCACGGCGCTGGCAGAACCCTGGCGGGCAATCAGCGCCACGCCAGTAACAGAGACAAGGACGATCAAGGCAAAAGATAGGATTAATCGGAGGCGCATCTTCCCTCTCTCATTTCACAAAACGATACCCAATCCCAAACACCGTTTCGATATACCGAGGTTTTTTAGGATCAGCTTCCAGCTTAGCACGCAGATTCTTGATATGCGCATCGATGGTGCGCTCATAACCCTCATAAGCCGCTCCCTGGCTGGCTTCCAGGAGCTGCAGCCGGGAAAAAGCCCGCCCCGGCGCTCCAGCCAGGGTGGTCAGCAAGCTGAACTCGGTCGGCGTCAGATCGATGGGCTGTCCTTTCTTCTCCACAGTATGCCCTTCCAGGTCAATTACCAGGTCGGCAAGCCGCAGCACTTTTGACACATTGGGAGCCGACTCCGAGCGGCGCAGCAAAGCGCGCACGCGGGCGACCACCACCCTTGGCGAGAAAGGCTTTGCAATATAGTCGTCTGCCCCCATCTCCAACCCGATCAACTGATCAGTCTCCTCAACCCGCGCAGTCAGCATGATAATCGGCGTGCTGGATTTACGGCGGATTTCTCGCGCCACATCCAGCCCATCCATGCCGGGCAGGTTGAGATCGAGGATCACCAGATCCGGCCTCTTGTGTTCCCAGGTAGAAAGACCCGTATCGCCGCGCCCGGCAGATAGGACGCTGAAACCTGCCTGTTCCAGATAAGAGCGCAGCACCTTGACCAGTTCGGGTTCGTCTTCAATGATTAATATCGTCGCCATTCATTCTCCAGAATATTCAGCAGATGTTGCAATGGGTAATATCAGGGTTCATTATAGCCAATATTTCTCTGCAAACCTTGACAAAACGTTTCGATCATTATAGAATTAGAACAGATATCATCAATATGTTACAACGGAGGCCGAAATGGAAGAACCACAAATTCAAGAATTACTGAGCTTTTTTAAGGCTTTGGCTGATTTAAACCGCCTAAAGATCGTCGGCTTGCTGGCTCAACAGCCCCACAGCGTCGAACAGCTGGCTGCCCTGCTCAATATCAGCGACTCTACCACCTCACATCATCTTGCCAGACTGTCAGAAGCAGGCCTGGTCGCCGCACGCACGGATGGACACTATTATATCTATTCTCTGCAGACCGAAGTGCTGCACGAGATGGCTCAACGCCTGCTGCAAGGAGAAAACCTGCCCAGACTTTCCGACAGCGTGGATGTCGAGGCCTATGATCGGAAAGTGCTGGATGCTTTCACCACCTCAGATGGAAGAATAAAGGCCTTTCCAACCCAAGAAAAGAAACTGCTGGTCATCCTGCGCTATGCAGTCAAGGCTTTTGAGACAGGACGGCATTACAGCGAGAAGCAGGTCAATGAGATCCTATCCCGGTATAACGAGGACACCGCCTGGCTGCGCCGTAATCTTGTAGATTTCGGTTTGATGGCCCGACAAGGGGGCGGTGGTGAATATTGGCGAGTTTAACTCCCTAATAAAAAATTTCCGGGGTCGTCGACGACCCCGGAAATTTCATCATCGGATAATATTTAACCAGCCGGTTCCTGGGGCTGCAGATTCCAACGCCCACCGCCTCGTCCACTGCGGCCATGACCGCTGCCGCCCTGGCAAGGTCCAAGACCGCCACCCATTGAACCCATCTGCTCAATACGGCTCTGCATCCAATCGGCCTGCTCCTGGGTGATGATGCCATCCGCCACTGCGGCCTGGATGGCCTGGAAGCGAACATCCTTCATCGTTTCGATAAACTTATCCCAGGTATAACCCTTCTCCTGGGCAATCACCCACATCGTCTCGCCTTCATCTATCCTGGCCTGCAGGTCTTCCACCTTCATCCCGAAGACTTCAGCCCAGGCGTCGAGCATATATTGATGCAGGGGGCCGTAACCACCTTCTACCGCGCGGCCGCCCATCATCCCATGCATACCATATCCACGCCCATCCATCATTCCACGACCACTGGTTCCGTTAGGCGCCGGGGGCTGTACAGTCTGGGCATTAGCGTAACCTGCAACGCCCAGGCTGACTAGAACTACTCCTACGATTACGCTAATCATCAACACTTTTTTCATCTCGATACTCTCCTTCTTGGCGCCGGTATTCGATACCGGACAGATTAGGGGAAGCATGCGATGACTGAAAAAGCCATCGTCTACTTATGATGATAAAGCAGACTTGTGAAAAAGTTATGAAGACGGCTCGAAGGTCTTGTGAAGATCGAGAATCTGGCGGTGAATGGGCAGGTTCTCCAGATATAAGAGCCGCAAACCCAAATCAGGGATCAGGTTGGCCCGTTCTTGGATCAGATCGTATGCTTGCTGCAGCATATCCGCGGCGCGCTGGTCTTCTGCTGCGCTCAGCACATGATAGCAATTGAGGTAGATTTTCCCCGGCTGCGGCACTCCGTCCATGGGGTGCCCCACATTCCCCTGGCTGGTATATATGTTCAGAAATTGTAGAATAATATTTGTCTGTTCCATGGCTTTTGGCAGATCGCCTTGCTCTAAAGCCGTTCGAGCCAGACCGCAGCGAGAGACGATTGCCAGCCGCTCATTTCCCTCTGCCAGGCGCAGATCAAGCGCCTGCTGAAATGCCTCGCGGGCATCCTCATAGCGCTTTTCACGAATGTAGATAGAACCAAGGTACTCTAACCCCGCTGCCTGGGGGCCACGGATGCCGAGTTCGTTTGCCAGTTGAACAGCCCGCAGCAAGTTGTCTGTCGCAGCCTGATCATCACTCAGAGCATGCCAGAGCGCGCCAAGCTTCACCAATAGAGATGCCTGGCCATCCCGATCGCCCACTTCCTGGTATATATTCAAAGAACTCTGGATATGGGTTAAAGCGCGCGAATTATCTCCCAGGTACATATATATCTCACCCAGGGTATCAAGAACTTCAGCCAGGCCGCTCCGGTTGCCCGCCTGGCGATGCAATGCCATGGCCTGTTCGGCATAATGGATCGCCTTGGTCACATCTCCTTGCAAGAAAGTCACATGACTCAAGCTGCTGAGGGTATTTGCTTCGCTGCTCCAATTACCTGTATCCCGCCAAATTGCCAGAGCCTGCTCGTAGTAATCCAGCGCCTGGCTGTAATCTCCTAGATTTGAGGCAAGGAAACCGAGGTTATGCAATGCCCTGCCAGCCCCAGCTTTATTCCCCAATTGGCGTTTGATTTCGAGGGATTGCAGACAATAATCGAGCGCTTCCTGACGCCTGCCATCCATGTCCGCCAGTAAGCCCAGGTTGTTCAGAAGGTTGCTGGCATCATCCAGATTACCCAGCGAGCGCTGCATCTCAAGCGCCCTTTCGAAATATGAGCGCGCATGCACGATGTTGTCGCCGCGTGCGGCAATGATACCCTGCAGTCGGTAGCATGATGCTTCAATTGTGCGCTCGAAATGATCGCTAATGGGGACAATTGAAGCACTGACTGATGTTTTCGGCCGAGAGCGCATCTCCCGGATCAGCTTTAGAGCTGTTTCAACCTTTTGTCTTGCCCCCTTCAAATCTTTATCCAGCAATGATCGTCCCCACTCATACATCGCCTGGGCCTCCAGGTACAGATCGCTGTTCGATCTGGCGATTGTGATGACTTCCTGGATAACAGGCCCTGCCTTGCGGCTCATCCCCATATCCTTCAGCAAACTCACCTGAAAAATCAACAACCAACCTAATAGTTCTTGCTCTTCCTGTCCAATCAATACCATTTCCAGCCGGCTGCGCAATCCAGAAATGGCCATGCGCAATAGGGCTTCCCCTTCCTGAAAGAGGCCAATCAGGGCAAAATACTGACTGATTCCGCGCCCACTGGCTGCCAGGCATTTCAGATCCAGGCGCTCAACTGCCTGCTGCCAGGCAGAGCGAACATTCTCAATCTCGATACGGATCTGTTCCAAAGAATGTAAATCGCCAGTGAGCAGGTGCTCGCGTTCTTGAACAAAGCTGGTATAGTATGCACAATGTTGATCGCGCGCCAGGTCAGCAGCTTCGGGTAGAAGGCCTAACCTCTCCCGCGCGTATTGCCAGAACAGCTGGTGCATTTCATAACGCCCGTGAGGTGTGCGCCGCAAGCAAGCTTTAGCAGCCAGGCTATCCAGAAAGAAAGGCGATGCCCCTGCTACCTTGCGGGCTGCCTCGGGATAAAAACCACCCCGGAACACAGAAAGCTGGCTCAAGGTTCTCTGCTCGCTCTCTGAGAGCATGCCCCAGAAAGAGTCAAAAACCGCCATAAGGCTGCGATGCCTCTCCGCTAGCGAGGGCCGATCGACTGTCAGGAAACCAAGCGTGGTTTCAATTTCACGAGCAATGTCCTGGGGCAGCAAGGTCCCTGACCAGGCCGCAGCCAATTCAATCCCCAGAGGCATCCCTTCCACCAATGAACAAATCCTGGCAACATCCTGACCGCCATCTGGGGTTAAAGTAAAGTCTGGATTGATGCGCCGGGCATTGGCGAGGAATAATTGGACAGCAGTAGAGCGCTCCAAGTTCTCAGCCAGCTGTTCCTCAGGGCAAGGCAGCCCGTGTAGCTCAAAAACCACTTCGCCTGGCAGACCCAGATTCTGCCGAGAGGTCACCAGCATTCGCACACCAGGAACTTGCTCATCAATTTCCGCCAACAAGGCTGCCCCCTCCAAGAGATGCTCAAAGCTGTCCAAAACCAGCAAGAGTTCCTTATGGCGCAGATAATTGATCAACTGCGCTTCCGGGCTCATCAATAAGGGGCCTGTGCCGCTGCCAGCCGTCGCCACAGCCGAAAATGTGAACCCCAACGCGTCCGCAATCGCTGGCGCGATGAAACGCGCCTGGTCAACTGCAGCCAGAGGCACGAAGTAAACGCCATCGGGGAATGTCATCACCAGCTCGGAGGCTACCTGGACTGCCAGACGGCTCTTGCCGATGCCCCCCGGGCCTGTAATGGTCACCAGTCCAGTCTGGGAGATGTGTTCTTTGATTTTATGAAGCTCTTCTTCGCGACCAACAAATTCTGCTAATCCGCCAGGCAGATGCGTCGGAGGGCTGCTCAACCGCTGCACCAGTTGTTCACTCAATGGGATCTGCATCAAGCGTTCGATCGCGTTGCGAGTCGGATCGCCCAGGTGATCAAACTGCCAGCCGCCAACAGCCGGTTTCAATAATTCCTGCTCAACAAGGTAAGTCAAACCCTGTTGAATCAGCCTCGGTCGTCCACCAGTCTCCCGGTATAACCACTCGATGAACTGAGCTGGGGCTTCCCACTGCAAACTGTGCCGCACCCAGATATGCACTCCCTCCTGTGAGACCGGCTCGAGCGTAATCGCCTCTTTGAGAGGAGCTTCCAGATACAAACGAGGCTGGACTGATGAACTGCTGGTGGTATATATCAGAATTAAATCCGGGAAGCCAGGTGAGTAAAAAGCCTGTCGCCAGAAATCCAGGGTGGCCTGGTCGATATCAGCCAATTCGTCAATGCTCACCAGGAGACCCGCGCTGCCTTTATCGGACATCAGTTTGCGAATACCAGCCGCCAGAACCTGGCTTCCTTCCCAGGGAGAAGACAATTCGCGCTCCTGCAGCGTTTCCAGAAAAGAGCCATAGACCCGGTTGCGTAAGGCTGGCTGGCCTTGGATATCCAACACGATATAACCCTGCAAGCGCGCAGCGCGCTGGATTTCCCGTAAAAAGCGTGATTTCCCGTAACCCGGCGCGCCCCGCACCTCCAGGACAGCGCGCTTTTTCCCCGGCATAGCTGCCAGGAAATCATAGACCACCTTCAAAGCCCAGTCGCGCTCAATCAATCGCGATGGTTCTGCCACTTGTGATACCGACCCAGGGGTGGCAATATCACTGACCACACAGCCTCGGCCGATCCGCTTGGCATGAATATGGCGTTGGTCAGCCAATTCAAACAAGACCTGGGCTGTATTAGCGTCGTCTGGGAAGGCTGCAATCCCAAGACTCAACGACAGCGATAATGGCGGGTCGCCCTCAAAAGTCAAACCACGCACTTCGTCCAGCAAACGTTGAGCCAGGACGACAGTATGATCTTTATCTGTGTGAGGCAGGAGGATAACAAACTCATCTCCCCCATAACGAAAAACCAGATCGCTGCTGCGCAGTAAACCCAGCAGGCTCTGGCCAAACTGGAATAAGACACGATCCCCCCGCAGGTGTCCAAAGGCATCGTTAATGCTCTTAAAGTGATCGAGATCCAGCAAAATGAGCGACAGAGGTTCTTGATAGCGACGGGCGCGCTCAATCTCCTCCTGAAGTCTTTGCCCCAGGGCGGCTCGACCATAAACACCAGTGAGCGGATCAATAAACGCCGCTTCTGCCTGTATCATAGAGCGACGGAAAACACTCCCTTCCAAAAGGTCGCTTCTTGTTTACAGTATAGCATTTTTATTAACCCAATCAACAAAACAATTGATAAAAGATCACTAACAGAAACGATAGGTAAGTTTCATTCATCCAGCAGCGGCCAGACCTCCCATCAACCTATCCCATCCTCGTCATTCTTCACCGCTCAGCAGTCGAATCCGCTCCCAGGGAGGAGCGTTGGTCTCCTCCGCCAGAATAGTGCGCAGCTCATAAATCTGATCTCTCAGAACAGCGGCTTTCTCAAACTCCAGGTTTCTGGCGGCCTCTTTCATCTGCTTCTCCAGCTCGGCAATAACCCGCTGTAATTCCGTCTTCGGCATCCCCGCCGCCCCGCGTGTGCGATACTCCGCCTGAGGCTCAGCCACCGCGTGGGACGATAGCTGGTCCGTCAAATCTCGCACCGCTTTGAAGATGCTGACCGGTTGGATGCCATGTTCTTCATTGAACTGCGCTTGGACGGCCCGGCGCCGGTTGGTCTCGTCAATCGCCCGCCGCATTGAATCGGTTATGTGATCCGCATACATGATCACCTTACCCTCAACGTGTCGAGCCGCCCGTCCGATGGTTTGGATCAGAGCTGTATCAGATCGCAGGAAGCCTTCCTTATCTGCGTCCAGAATCGCCACCAGAGATACTTCGGGCAGATCCAGGCCTTCACGCAGCAAGTTGATCCCAACGACCACATCGAATACACCCAGGCGTAAATCTCGCAGAATGCCTATCCGTTCCAGCGTGTCGATCTCGGAATGCAGATAGTGAACTTTGATGCCCAGTTCCATCAGATAATCCGCCAGCTTTTCAGCCATGCGCTTGGTCAGGGTGGTAACCAGCACACGCTGGCCCTTCTCCACCCGCTTGCGGATCTCACCCACCAGGTTGTCCACCTGACCTTCAATCTGGCGAACCTCCACCTCCGGATCCACCAGGCCAGTGGGGCGGATGATCTGCTGCACCACCTGATCAGCACGCTTCATTTCGTAAGGCCCAGGAGTTGCCGAGGTATAGATTGTATGCCCCATGCGCTGTTCAAACTCATCGAAAGTCAATGGGCGGTTATCCAGCGCGGATGGCAGCCGGAAGCCGTATTCGACCAGCGTTTCCTTGCGAGAGCGATCGCCATTGTACATACCGCGAATCTGAGGAACACTCATGTGAGATTCATCGATCACCAGGATGTAGTCGCTGGGCAGATAATCCACCAGCGTCCAGGGTGCGGTGCCCACCCCGCGCCGGTCCAGGTGGCGGGAGTAGTTCTCGATGCCCGAGCAGTAGCCTACCTCGCGCAGCATTTCGAGATCATACATCGTGCGGCTCTCCAACCGCTGCGCCTCGAGCAGTTTCTCATTCGCCCGAAAATGAGCCAGGCGTTCCGCCAGTTCGGACTCGATATCCACAATGGCTTCTTTGAGCTTATCATCCTGGGCAATATAATGCTTGGCGGGGTAGATCGCGATGTTAGGAAGCTCTCGGCGAATCTCGCCAGTAACACTGTCAAACTCGACTAATCGCTCAACTTCATCTCCGAAGAACGTGACGCGATAGCCAAAGCGATCCTGGTAGGCTGGAACAATATCCAGACTATCGCCGCGCACCCGGAAGGTGCCCGGGCGCAATTCTAAATCATTGCGTTGGTATTGGCCTTCAATTAACTGGCGCAGCAAGGCATTTCGCCGGTAGATATTCCCGCTCTCCAGGTTGATGACCACGCGGCCATAGGCTTCAGGGTTGCCCAGGCCATAGATACACGAGACCGAAGCCACGATAATTACATCGCGACGAGACATCAAAGCTGTGGTAGCAGCCAGCCGCAGGCGTTCAATCTCTTCGTTGATATCTGCATCTTTCTCAATATAGAGATCGTGACGTGGCACATACGCTTCTGGCTGGTAATAATCGTAATACGAGACAAAGTACTCAACAGCGTTCTCTGGAAAGAACTCTTTGTACTCAGCGTATAGTTGAGCAGCCAGGGTTTTGTTATGCGCCATGACCAGAGCTGGTTTGTTCAATTGGGCAATGATCGAGGCAATCGTGAAAGTTTTGCCCGTTCCTGTTGCCCCTAACAATACCTGGTCACGATATCCCTTTTCGATCCCCTCAACAAGCTGACGGATTGCTTCTGGCTGGTCACCGGTAGGCTGGTACGGCGCCTGTAGCTTGAAATCCATGAAAGAACCCTCCTCGATAGGTGTTTCCGAATTATACCCTCTTCAGACCTTTTCGAAGCAAATCAGCCACGATTTTTACCGAAGGGGGCAAGAGCAGATTCTCGTGTTTACTGGGAATAACATGTAAAGCAATCCCTCCATCCACCAGGAACTCCCAGCCTGATTGAGGATCCAAACCTCTAAACATTGAAAGAGCTGCTCCACGAATGAGGGTTAAATGTCCGGGGTAATGTCCAGGTCGATAATTGACTAGAGACAACAGCATAGCATCGATGGTCTTGCGGACATCTGGAGCAAACAATTCAATTGAGCGAACGTTGAGAACTTCCTCTGGTAAGATCTTGATTGGAATACCCAGCCTGCCAGCCAGCATTTTTACTTGAATGATACCCTCTTTTACGATCCCCTTCCATCTATCCATAAGACTGAGCATGTTAATATTTTTCATCCAGGTAGGTAAGTTGCGTACAAATGTAAGGATCTTCGCAAAGAAGTGCGCTCCAAATGGTATTGCATGGCGAGGGGGAAACCCATCAATGATTACCAGGAAATCAACTGCTTCTCCACGAGCATGTAGCTGGCAAGCCATTTCATATGCCACAACACCAGCAAAACAATATCCAACCAGATTGTACGGCCCATGCGGCTGTACCAAACGGATGGCATCGATATAAGCAGCCGCCATCTCTGGAATAGTTGAAAGAGGAGGCTCTCTACCGTCCAAACCACGCGGAAGTAAACCATAGAAGGATTGGTCAGGGCCAAACGATCGCACCAGCTGGGCGTATTCGATTAAATCTGCTCGGATAGTATGGATCAAGAATATGGGTGGACCAGATTCCATAGATGCGTCTACAGTCTGGATGGGAACTAAGAGTGAAAAACGGGCAATTGCAGGGTCTATCCGTAATTCATTTGCAAGCTGAATCACTGATGGAGATCGGAAGAGAGCTGCCAGCGGCAGCTGCCGGCCAAATATTTCGTTAATGCGGGCAAATAACTCTATCGCCAACAGGGAATGCCCACCTAGATCGAAGAAATTATCTTCGAGACCAATCGGGTGAATATTTAGCACTTCTTCCCAAAGAGCAACCAATTGGGATTCTACCGCGTCTCGGGGGGAGAGAGCGCCTCCGATATTTTGCCCCGCATCGCTAAATGGTTCTGGCAAAGCCGATCGATCGACCTTTCCATTTTCATTCAATGGCAAGGTTTTTAATATACAAAAAACCGCCGGGATCATATAAGCTGGCAACCTGGGTTTTAAGAACTCTCGCAAGAGCATCTCGATATTTGCCTGTTCTTCAGTACAGACGATATAGGCTGCGAGATACCGTTCGCTTTCCTTGCCTCCAACACTCCTCTCTCGGGCGATAACAATACAGTGTTCCACCAGTGGATGTGCAGATATGTGAAACTCAATTTCGTTCAACTCAATTCGATAGCCGCGAATTTTTACCTGATCATCGCTCCGGCCACAAAATTCAATACTGCCATCTTCCAGGTAACGCGCCAGATCACCAGTTTTGTACATCTTTCTTCCAGGATCGCCATAGGGATCCTGAAGAAAATGGCTTGCAGTTAATTCAGCCTGGTTCCAGTAGCCAAGCGCCAACCCCTCTCCAGCGATGTAGATTTCACCAATCACACCTATGGGTACCGGCTGCAATTCATCGTCCAGCAGGTATAGCCGCGTGTTGGCGATGGGCTTTCCAATCGGCACATTGACAGCTTCATCAGGCACATCATTGATCAGATGCCAGGTGGCAAATGTAGTGCTTTCTGTTGGCCCATAAACATGCAGCAGACGTTGCGGGGGGCCATCCTGGAGAACCTTGCGAACATAATATGGCGTCACCATTTCACCACCAAAAAGAACATCACGCACTCCAGAAAACAGGCCCGGTTGAAGCGCTGCTAGCCGGTTAAAAAGCGCGGTGGTAAGAAATATGGAATGAATGCTTTGCTCTCGCAAGAAACTAGAAAAATCAGCAGGGGATAGCAGAACATCTTGAGGCACAACAACCATCGTTGCTCCGTTTAGCAGAGGTCCCCAAATTTCAAAAGTCGCTGCATCAAAAGAAACGTTTGAAAGATGCGCCACACGATCCGCTGGTCCAATCTTTATGTAATTGGTGTTGCAGACCAACCGGTTGATTGCCCGGTGAGGGATGATGATCCCCTTCGGCAAACCCGTTGTGCCGCTGGTGTACATGATATAAGCCGGATCGTCCGGAGCAGCTCGATTTTCCGGGTTCTCTCGGCTATCCAGATCGCCCGAAAGCACATCCGTATCGATCGGTACAATATTCAAATCTCCTGAAAGCGGAATACACTTTTCCAATTCAGATCGCGTGAGCAAAACACGAGCCTGGACATCTCGAAGCATCAAAGCCAGCCGCTCTGCCGGATTGTTTAGATCCAGGGGCACATATGCCCCACCTGCTTTGAGAATACCCAGCATGCATACCACCATCTCTGCCGATCGCTCCAGGTAGATTGCCACAGGTTCACCAGGGGCGATACCATAGCTTTGCAAGAGATATGCTACGCGATTAGCCTTTTCATTTAACTGCTGGTATGACCATTGCTCTGATCCAGAAATAACTGCCGTTGCATCTGGCCTTTGTTCAGCCTGGCTTTCAAATAGCTGGTGAACACTCGCATATCTGGGATAATCTGTCCTGGTTTTGTTCCATTCCACCAGAAGGGTATTTCGCTCCTGCGGAGAAAGGAGAGGCAGCTGGCTGATGGGACAGGAAGGATCCAGCAATATTCCTTCCAGCAATCTCTGGAAATGGTAAATAGCCTGTTGGATTGTTCTTCGATTGAACAGGTCGGTGTTGTAACGAAAGCGACCCCTGAGCCTTGAATTATCCAGCTGAATGTACAGAGTCCAATCAAAAGGGGTCGTCCCGATATCCAGATCATGACGATTTATGGTTAGATCACCGACATGAACCTCATAATTGTCAACATTCTGAAACGATAACGTAACCTGGAATATCGGTGAAATACTCAGATCGCGTTCAGGGTTTAGCTCCTGTACTAACAATTCGAAGGGCATATCCTGATTGGCATAGGCATCCAGGGCTGCGTGCTTGACACGCTGCAGCACATTCCGAAATGTGGGATTCCCAGATAGATCCGTACGCAAAATCAGAGTATTAGCAAAAAAACCGACCAGATTTTCCCATTCTTTATATGTACGATTCGAGATTGGGAAACCGACCAGGATATCTGTCTGGCGGGTATAACGGGAGAGCAGAATATTATAAGCCGCTATCAAGACCATAAACGGGGTTGCTCCGTCCTGATGACCTAGTTGGATCAAGGATTTGGTGAGATCCATCGGCAATTCAAAAAACAAGGAGGCGCCATTATCCGTCTGAATGGGTGGGCGTGGCCGATCCACCGGGAGCTGGAGCAGCGCAGGAGGGTCTTTTAGCTGCTTTTTCCAATAGCTTAACTGGTTCTCAAGGGTTCCACCCCGGAGAAATTTTCGCTGCCAGACAGCAAAATCAGCAAATTGCAACGGCAGGGGCGGCAGTTGAGGTTCAGATCCACTGGTATAGGCCTGGTAGAACTCAAATAAATCACGGAATATAATATTGAGTGACAGGCCATCCGAGATAATATGTTGCATGACGATCTGAAATAAGGTTCTCTTTTCACTCAACCTAACCAGTTGAGCGCTCAATAGTGGGCCTGTGGACAAATTAAGCATTTGCCGGGAATGTTCGATCAGTATCTGCCGGGCTTTTTCCAAACGGTCTAAATCGGTTTCCTCATTCAATTCAGAAATATGCAGGGGTGCATCTATTGTAGAGGATATGATTTGAACTAATTGACCGCCTTCCATGGTGAAGGTGGTCCGCAAAGCTTCATGACGGTGGATAAGCGACTCAAACGACTGACACAAGATCGGCACATCGAGAGTTCCTTTAATCTCAATAGTCCTCTCTAAGTTATATGCCAGAGTTTCCGGAGAGAGTTTATGAACAAACCAAAGGCGCTGCTGCGAAAATGAAGCCGGGATTACACCATGTCGGACCATTATGTGTCAATCTTCCCTCTGATACTACCTGTTACTTGAGAAATGTAGTGCTTTAAAATTATTCCTGTTATCCAAATGAGTTCAACAATTCAGCCAACCCATCCACATTTGGAGGCAGCATCAATTCATTGTGATCGGTTTTAAAATGATACACCTCTACCCCGCCACTCACAAACAACCCCCAACCCAGCTGGGGATCCAGGCCTCTGAACATGGACAAACCGCGTCCACGAATCAGGATCATACAACCCGGATAGAGAGGTGGGCGGTAATCGATGAGCGCCTGTAGTAAAGCAAGTTTTACTTTTAACACGTGCGCAGGCAATGCTTTCAATCTTTGTGCATCGATCGTTTCTTCAGGAGTAATGTAAGTCTTTACACCCAGCTTGTTGGCGAAGTGTTTAGCGCGGAGCCTTATCTCCTTGAGATCGCCTTTAATTCTATCTGAAATGGAGATAGAACTGAAATCCATTAACCATTCCGGGAAATTCCTGATAAATATGGTCACGCCTCGTAATGAAAAGTAAGCCTTGAGCGGAAGCGAGTTCCTGGGTGGATAACCCTCAATATTTATCAACAACCCCACCTCTTCACCTGACGCGGTAAGCTGGCAGGCCATCTCGTGGGCGATCACCCCGGCAAAACAAAAACCGATCAGATGGTAGGGCCCATTCGGCTGTACATGGCGAATGGCTTGGATATACTCCGCAGCCATCTCTGGTATCGAAGTATGAGGAGCATCACCATCATCCAGCCCGCGCGGCAATAATCCATAGAATGCACGCCTGTTTTGACCATTGGCCCCCAACGCTTTCACAAGGTGGGCGTATTCAATCAAATCTGTGTTGATTGTATGGATAAAGAAGAATGGCGGGGACGAATCACCTGGCATCATCAGCGATAGCCGAGAACTCGAGGGCTGGCTAGGATCACTGCGTAATGTATTTGCCAGCAGCCTGGGTGTCGGCGCTTGATATAGAGTGGTCAAGGGCAAACGCTGGCCAAATTCTGCCTCGATCTGGGTAAACAGCATCGCCACCAGCAATGAATGTCCTCCCAAATCATAGAAATTATCATCCCGATCGATAACATCCCGACGAAGCAAGTGCTTCCAAATCCGGATCAGATTATTCTCGATGTCATCCCCTGAGACCAGGCCGGTCTGAAGGCTTCTCGCTGTTAAGATCTTTTGCCCCGTATGAATGAGAACATTTCTCTCAGCTATCTGCTCCAGTAGATCCACCGGAGAGACAATCACCTGTGGCAGGTCGTAATTTAGCAGCTGCCCAAAGACGGATTGACCTTCTATGGGCAGGATCGCCCCAGCCCAGTAATCTTCAGGCACCCAGTTCACCCTTGATTCAGCCAATGCATCAACCGCCATGCCCACTTCCTGCCAGGTATCCCAATTGACCGACTGGAACATGCCTCCCTTCTGGCGTTTCCAATGCGCAAAAGCATCCAGAAATGAATTTGCTGCGCTGTAAGCAGCGTACCCAATCAGCCCCAGGATAGAAGAAACCGAAGAAAAATAGAGCACAAAATCAAGTTTTCGGCCGCGTTGATCTTCAAATGATCTACAGGCTTCATCCAGATAGAGCGCCCCCCAAACTTTGGGCGAAAGTACCGCCCGAAAGCTCTCAATATCCAAGTGATAGATGCTGCCCTGCACCCCTCGGACACCGGCCGCGTGGATGATGCCATCCAGGCCGCCAAAGGCTTTAACCGTCTCGATCAGAACCCTCTCCACCTGCACACGGTCACTGATATCAGCAGACAGCAGGAGCACCTGCCCCCCTATGCCTTCGATCGCCTGCAGCTTGCGAATTTTATGGCTCAGGGGGTCATCTTCCGGGTGACTCTCCAGCCAATCCTGCCACTGCTGGCGATCAGGGAAAGCTGAACGACCGACCAGAACCAGCCCCGCCTGAACAGTTTTCGCCAGATATTCAGCGGTTTCCAGGCCAACCCCACCCAGCCCTCCAGTGATCAAATATACACCCTGATGGCGGAATCGGGGAATTATTCCGGATTCATCCAGGGAACGATTTCTCCCCGGCTTTGCTGGCATCGCCCGTTCCATCTCCAGGTAATAGCGCGCAGTTCCCCGATAAGCCAACATGTTCTGGTGCTGTGCGCCGGGAGACAGATCAGCGGTAAGATTTGTCCTGGGTTCTGATTCCAAATCGCTCAAATCATCAATGATCTGGTCAACCATTTCGGCTGCCAACCTCTCTCCAGGCAGAGGTTGGTCAATATCGATGCAAAAACAGGAGAGGTTAGGGAACTCCAGCGGGATCACCTGACAGAGACCAAAGATAATGGCTTGCTCCGGATGGATCAGGTCGCCTCCCAAAACCTCCTGAGCATGGCTGGTGATCACCCCCAACCGGATATCGCCAGTCATACGATTTTCATCTAGTGCCTGCAGTAAAAGAATCAGGCTGCCTGCTCCCATTTGAATAGCCCGCCCAATACGACCGTTCAACCCCCCGGCAGAGGTCAAAGCATCCAGGCTCCCAAAGTGCAGGATTCTCAGCGGGGTTCGGGAGGAGAAACGCCCCTGGGCCGCCAGAGAGTTTAGTACGGCGCGGTAATCTGCAGGCTGGTCAGGGCGGATCGTAACGTTATGATCAGATTGCCAGGCATATTCCTTGCCAGGATGGATGCTGATCACCGCTTCTCCCGCCTCTGCCAGGTGCTTCACCAGGCATTGGCTGGGACCATCTTCGCTGCTAGAGGCTTGGGTATGGTTGAAAACCATCCACAGCAGCGGAGGCGCACCCTGACCAGGCAAGTCTTTTCTACCGCTTTCCCCGAATGAAGACCGCGCTGCAGCAGGTTTCCATACCGGGGTGTACAGCCAGTCGCGTAGATCAGGCTGTTTTACTTTAGGTGGGCGAGGTAATCCTGACAGTCTCGAGGGGCTCGATTGAGTTATACCCTGGGTCACTCTCGCCCCACCGTGCAGCCAATTTTGCACCACCCTCCTGTCCACTTTACTATTGGGCAGACGTGGAAGCGCATCAAGCACTATATACATGCTCGGCAGCATATGTTCCGCCAGCTTCCGCTGTAAAAACTCACGCAGCGCCGAAGGATCAACCGGACTGCCTTGTTCAGGCTCTATACAAGCAACCAATTCTTGTGTGCTGGAAAAATTTTCGAAGGGCGAGGCTTCGCTTACAAACACAACGGCATCGCGGACTGCAGGGTATCGACGCAGACTAACTTCAATTTCAATCAGATCGACGCGCATCCCCCGCACTTTTACCTGCTGGTCGATTCGGCCCAGATGGATGATGTTGCCATCGTTGAGCACCCGGCACAAATCCCCCGTGCGATGCAGACGCTCTCCAGATTGTGGACGAAAAGGGTTAGGTATGAATTTTTCGGCTGTCTGTCCGGGATGGTTCAAATAACCTCTCGCCAGGCTGGGAGTACTGATAAAGAGCTCGCCTGTCTCACCAGGCAAGACCGGCTTCAGCTCTGCATTCAAAACATACAGCCGGGCGCTGGGCACCTGGCGTCCAATTGGGATCACCCCGCTTGGCGGATTATAACCGGCAGGGATGCGGAAGGTAGCCACGATGCCCGTCGTCTCTGTCTGGCCGAACAGGTTGATTAGTTGAGCCGGGTGAGCGAATTGATTCATCCAGATGGAGGGGAGATCAGAGGTAAGTGGTTCACCCACCAGAATAATCGTTCGCACCTGATTGGATAGAAGCTCCCTGCGCTCTTTTTCATCCAATCCAGAGAAAGCCTGGATGCACATCCGGAAATATGCAGGGACGAAATCCATCTGGGTGACCCCGGCCTGCTGAATCAGTTCGAATAACATCCTTGGATCGAGAATATGCTGCTTTGAAGCAATAACCAAAGCGCCACCTGAACACAGCGTGGTAAAAATCTGCCGCAGCGATACAGCATAAGTCAAGGACGCGCTCAATAAATACACCGTGTCGCTTTGGATGCCCAAGGCTTCCTGGTTCGTTCGGATATTGCATGCCAAAGACGCATGCGTAACCATCACCCCTTTCGGCTGTCCCGTCGAGCCGGAGGTGTAAATGACATAGGCCAGATTGTCAGGTTCGGCGAGTACAGGCAAGTTCGCCTCGGACTCGCCCTGTGTTTCTCCCAGATCACAGTCCAAACAAACCAGCGGGATGCCCAGCGTTTGCAGCTCCGGAAGGTAAGCTGACTGGGTAATCAGCAGGTGTAAACCAGCATCTTGAACCATAAAGGCCAGGCGTTCACGGGGATAAGCTGGATCCAATGGCACATACGCGCCGCCAGCCTTCAATACTGCCCACACGCTGATCACCATCTCAAAAGATGGAGCCAGGCTGATGCCCACAAGGGCTTCCTGCCCGACGCCTCGCTGTCGGAGCAGGCGAGCAAGCCGGTTGGCGCGAGCGTTTAGTTCCCGGTACGAAAGGGTGTGCCCGCCAAAGATCATTGCAGTTTTCTGTGGGTTGTGTTCCACCTGTCTCTCAAACAGCTGGTGCACACAGAAGGTTTTATCCAATTCACTTATCATATAAAACGAATCTTGAGGCTGGATTTCAGCTCTTCTGCCAAAACTCTGACATGTTCAGAACGTAGAAAATCGTGGTGCAGCCCTGGGATAATGTGCAGGTCTACCCCGCCGGCGGCTAATCGCCCCCACCCTCCATCGGGCTCGACGAAGCTGAAGAGCGGCAGACGCTGAACGCGGAACAGTGTTACCCGACCGCCATATGCTATCGGTGCGTAATCCATCAAGGCGCGCATATGCAGTTCCATCAGCCTGCGAACATAGACGGGAGCTTCGTGGACATGAGCGTGATCTCCGATCAAGTCTTCGGGGGTAACTTCAGCATTATGCCCTAGATGGCTGAACAACTTCTTGCGCATGATGGTCAGCCTGCGTTTAACTACAGCCTGCGCTTCCTCAGAGCCCATCATCATGAAGTCGCGCAGCCAGAAGGGCAAGTTGCGGGCAAAATTTCCCAGGCGGCGGATGAGCCCGACTTTACGCTGGCGAGATTGCAGGGGAGCATAGGCGTCGAACAAAGCCAGCAAGGCCACCTTTTCGCCCTGCTTTTCCAGCTGGCAGGCCATCTCATAAGCCACCACCCCGCCAAAACAGTATCCACCCAGGGAATACGGCCCATGCGGCTGTTGGACGCGGATCGCTTCGATATAGGAGCTCGCCATCTCCTGGATCGTCTCTTGGGGTGGTTCCACCCCATCCAGGCCGCGCGCCTGCAATCCGAAGAAAGGCTGGTCCGACTCAAGCAGCTGCGCCAGCCGGGCATAATTTAACACCTCACCGCCGAAGTTATGTACACAGAAGAACGCGGGGGCTGTCCCCTCAGGCTGGATGGGCACCAGAGCAGACCAGCTGGCCTGCGGTTCTGCCTGACGCAGCAAGGCAGCCAGTTCTGCCACTGTGGGCGACTGAAAGAGCACAGCCAACGGCAGCCTATGACCCAGTTCCTGCTCCAGGCGAACAAAGAGACGAACCGCCAGGAGCGAATGCCCTCCCAGCTCAAAGAAATTATCTTCAATCCCCACCGGTTGGACGCCCAGCACCTGCTCCCAGAGCTGACACAAGCGGCTTTCCAGGTTATCGCGCGGCGCCAGATAACCAGAGCCGGCCTGTCCCAACTTGACCTGCGGGGCTGGCAAAGCCCGGCGATTGACTTTACCACTGGGCGTGAGCGGCAGTTTTTCAATAAAGATGAACAACGAAGGAACCATATAATCCAGCAGCCGGCTTTTCAGGTAAGTCCGCAGCTCTTGCAACAGCGATTCGCGGCTTTCAGGGGCAACCTCTCCAACCAGAACGATATAAGCCACCAGACGGTGGCTGCCAGAACCCGGCTCACCTGGACCAGACTCATCCAGCAAAACGACCGCCTGCTCCACTACCGGGTGCCCAGACAAGGTCGTCTCGATTTCGCCCAGCTCAACGCGGTAGCCGCGCAGCTTCACCTGGTCATCCCTGCGCCCAAGGAATTCAATATTGCCATCCGGCAGGTAGCGCGCCAGATCGCCAGTGCGATACAAACGTTGACCTGATTGGTCAAAAGGATGCGGAATGAATCTCTCCACAGTCATGCCAGGCTGGTTGTGATAGCCACGCGCCAGCGCCAATCCACCAATATATAACTCTCCCACCACACCCACTGGAACTGGTTGAAGATATGGATCCAACAAATAAATCTGCGTGTTTGCAACGGGTTTTCCAATGGGCGGCAAGGAAGGCCAGGTCTCAGGAGCGCCCTGCAGGGTATAAGCCGTTACCACGTGACTCTCGGTTGGGCCATAATGATTATGGAGAGTACAGCCAGGCAGTTGAGTGAAAAAAGCAGCCATCTGGGGGGTGGTTTTCAACTGCTCACCTGCCGTGATCACTTCGGAAAGTTTTAGACGGGCGTCAACTCCCCATTGAACCGCCGTTTCAACCAACTGCTGCAAGGCCACAAAGGGCAGATAGAGCCTGTCAATGGACTGCTCAGCCAGGTAGGCCAGTAACAGGCGCGGTTCACGGCGTATCTCCTCGGACACCAATACCAGTGTTCCTCCAGCTGATAAGGTCGAAAAAATTTCCTGGAAAGACACATCAAAGTTCAATGAGGTATACTGCAAGGTCCTGGCGGGGCCAGCAAAATGTGGGTTGGAGAGCTGCCAGGCAACCAGATTGCACAACGGACGGTGCGGCATCTCCACGCCCTTAGGCGTTCCAGTGGAACCGGAGGTATAAAGCAGATAAGCCAGGTGATCGGGTCGTAAAGGTGGGGCAGGGTTTGCCACGTTATCGTTATCCAGATATGCCAGATCTCCATCCAGGCAGAGCACCAGCGCAGGAGTGTCAGGGAATTTGTCCACCAAGGAAGTTTGCGTTACCAGCACTTTCACCTGAGCATCCTGAAGCATATACTCCAGGCGCATTTTCGGATAGCTGGGGTCAAAAGGCACGCAGGCGCCGCCGGCCTTGAGCACACCCAGTATCGCCACGATCATCTCTGGCGAACGCTCCAGGCAGATGCCAACGGTGCAATCCGGCTCCACCCCAGATTGCAGCAAAGCATTGGCAAGCTGATTCGCCCGTTTGTTTAGCTGACCATAGGTCAACTGACCATCCTGATATACAAGCGCAATCTGCTCAGGCGCATGCAGAGCCTGAGTTTCAAAAAAGGTGTGCACCCCCAGACCGTACTGGTATTCCCGGCTGGTTTCATTCCACGAGAGCAATGTTTGCCTCTCAGTTTCGGTGAGCATGGGCAGTACCACCACTGCTTGATCTGGTTGGGCCAGCAAACTTTCGAGCAATTGTTCATAATGAACCAACATGCGTTCGATCGTGGCCTGATCAAACAAATCGGTGCTGTACTCCAAGCTCAATCGAAGCCCATTCTGGTGTTCGCTCACAAAGAGAGTCAGGTCGAATTTTGCCGAGCCATAATCCAGTCTCATGGGGGAAACTTGCAGTCCAGCCAGGTGGAATTGCTGCAGCGAAGGCGGATGCAAGACAAACATTACCTGAAACAACGGCTGGCGGCTGAGATCACGCTCAGGCCGCAGTTCCTCAACCAAACGTTCAAAAGGCAGTTCCTGATTTTCGAAAGCCTGCAAAAGAGATGCCTCTACTTGATGGAGGAAATCGCGGAATCCAGGAGCCTCCTGCAAGTTTGCCCGCAGCACCAGGGTGTTGAGGAAGAATCCAATCAGATTGTTCAGCTCGATCTGACTGCGGTTGGCAATCGGCGTACCGACCAGCAAATCCTGTTGTCCGCTGTAGCGGGAAAGCAGCACCTCAAAGGCTGCCAGCAGAATGGTGAATAGGGTGACTCGTTCTGCCTGGCCCAGCTGCTTTAAACAACGCGCAATTTCCGCCGGCAACTCCCGCATCACCGATGCACCACAGAAAGACTGCACAGCAGGGCGAGGATGATCGAGAGGCAGATCTAGAGCCGCTGGCGCTCCCGCCAGGTATGTTTTCCAATACGCTAGCTGCTCTTCGTAAGCCCCATGTTCGATCTGCCGCTGCTGCCAGACCGCATAATCAGCATACTGGACAGGCAGTTCCACCAGATCTGCCTGTTTCTCCATGATTTGCGCCTGGTACACGAGGCGCAGCTCATTGAAGAACACATCCGCGGACCATTCATCTATAATGGCATGATGAAAAGTGAACAGCAAGATATGCTCTTGTTCATCCAGGCGCAGAATGCGAGCGCGCCAAAGAGGTGCAGCGCTCAGGTCAAATGGTAAGCAGCCCTCGTCTACTGCCATCTGTCTGGCGCGGTTCTGTTTTTCGGACTCAGAGAGTCCTTGCATCGAATCCAGGTCATCCACCTGAAGTGGAATATCGATCTGCGGCAGGATAAGCTGGACTGGCTGATCGCCGATCTGAGATATTCCGGTGCGTAAGATCTCATGCCGTTGGGCTAGAGCTTGCAGGCTGGCCCGCAACGCCAGGGGATTCAGCTCGCCGGATAACCGGTAGGCAAATGGCACATTATAGGTGCCCTGCATGCCTTCCAGACGATCCAGAAACCACAAGCGTTGCTGGGCGGAAGACAGCGGCGCAGGCAGGCTGGCGTCACGTGGAATAATCACCTGCCTGGTCGCCTCACCAGCCCCATGCCGCATGGCCTCTGCTAATTCAGCCACAGTGGGCAGTTGGAATAACATCGCCAGCGGCAGCCTGCGACCTAATTCTTCCTCAATCTGAACCATCAGGCGGATCGCCAGCAGTGAATGCCCGCCCAACTCAAAAAAGTTATCCTGGATGCCTACTGGCTTTACTCCCAGGACCACCTCCCAGACCTGGCACAGCTGACGTTCCAGTTCATCGCGCGGACCTGCAAACAGCGATTCCATCTCAATCAGGGCTGGATTCGGCGCTGGCAGCGCGCCCCGATCTACTTTACCGCTCGGTGTGAGCGGAAGCGCCTCCAGGAAAATAAAGATCGAGGGGATCATAAATTCAGGCAAACGAGCATGAAGATACATGCGCAGTTCCTGGGTGGAGACCTGGTAAGTAGCATGCAGCACCAGATATGCCACCAGACGGCGATCATCCCCCATCTGCCCTTCCGACCTACTCTCTGTAAAACCGATCTGGCGCAGCATGACAACCGCCCGATGCACCGCCGAGTGCCCTTCCAATGCAGCTTCAATCTCACCTAACTCCAGACGCAGCCCATGCAGTTTGACCATGAAATCCGCCCGGCCTAAAAACTCCAGGCTGCCATCCGGAAGAAAGCGCGCCAGATCGCCGGTGCGATATAAGCGCTCGCTCGGCTGTCCCGGAGGGTGCAGCCAATCTGGCCTGGGGATGAATTTCTCGGCAGTCCAATCGGGATGATGAAGGTAGCCTCGACCCAGGCTATCCCCACTGAGATACAACTCACCCGACACGCCAACAGGCAGAGGCTGCAGATTGCGATCCAAGACGAAAGCCTGGACATTAAAAACCGGCCTGCCGATGGGGACAGGAGGCATTGAAGAGGCCAGGTCAGAAGCCTCTCTGGGAAAATTCCAGGTGACTGTATTGATGCAGGCCTCGGCTGGTCCATACAGGTTAATCAGCTCCACATCCAAGGCCGCAAAGACCTGACCTGGCAGTTCCGCTGGGATAGCTTCCCCACCGCAAAATATGCGTCGGAGGGAGGTACAGCCCTTAAAACGATCATCCTCTACCAGAATCCTCAGCAGAGACGGCACCGTCTGCAAAATGGTGATCTGCTGGGCATTCATTTCTTGGATCAAGTAGGTGATATCACGGTGCCCGCCAGGCGCTGCCATTACCAACCGCGCCCCAACCAGCAGCGGAGCATAAAACTCCCACACCGAAGCATCGAAGCTGAAAGGGGTCTTCTGAAAAACGCTGTCATCCTCGTGCAGGGGATATACCTCCTGCATCCAGGTCATGTGGTTGCTCAACGCTTGATGAGTGATGACCGCGCCTTTGGGCGCGCCAGTCGATCCGGAGGTGTAAATCACATAAGCTGAGTTCTGCGGCTGGCTCAGGTTGGTCGGGTTTTCGACCGGTTGGCGGGAGATTTCATCCCAATGCGAGTCCAGACAAACCATGCGCGTTTGAACTGCCCCCAGACGTTCAGATTGCTCTCTTTCGGTCAAGAGCACCTGGGCGCGGGCGTCCCGCAGCATATATGCCAATCGTTCAGCCGGATATGTGAGATCAAGCGGTACATAGGCACCGCCTGCCTTGAGTACGCCTAAAATCGCCACCACCATATCCAACGAACGATCCAGACAGACGCCCACCAACACCTCTGGCCCAACACCCAGGCTGCGCAGATAATGTGCAAGCTGGTTGGTCCGGCAGTTCAATTCGCCATAAGAAAGGCGCTGCCCCAAGAAGTAAACTGCTTCTCGATCAGGCGCACGCCTGACCTGAGCTTCGAACATCTGGTGTACACCCATGTGAGCCGGGTAAGGATGGGCGGTCGTGTTCCAGGCCTGGAACTGCACCTCTTCTTCTCCGCTGAGCAAGGGCAGTAGACCCACCGGCAAATCGGGGGTTTCCAGCAGCCCTTCCAACAGGCGCTGGTAATGCCCCAGCATCCGCTCAATCGTCGCGGTCTCATACAGATCGCTGTTGTACTCCAGACGCAGAAGCAGGCTGTTCTCCTGTTCAATCGCAAAGAGAGTCAGGTCGAATTTGGACCAACCATAATCCACCTGCACAGGCTCGACCTGAAGCCCGGCAAGGGTTAACTGCTGATCCACAAACGGCTGCGAGACGAACATCACCTGGAAGAGCGGTTGGCGGCTCAAGTCGCGCCCAGGTTTCAATATCTCTACCAGTCGTTCAAAGGGCAAATCCTGATTGTCAAAAGCTTCCAAGACATCCTGCCCCACTTTATTCAGCATGGAGCGAAAACTGAGGCTGCTGTTCAGGCAGCTGCGCATGACCAGGGTGTTCAGGAAAAAGCCAATCAGAAATTCAATCCCAGCCTGCTGACGGTTGGCGATCGGCGTGCCGATTAAGAAATCTGCCTGACCGGAATAGCGGTACAGGAGAACTTCAAAAGCTGCCAGCAAAGTAGTAAAGAGAGTCACCCTCTCCGCCTGGCTGAAACGCTTCAATGCTTCTAAGAGATCCAAAGACAACCATCGTTGGCCTACCGAACCTTGCGAACTCTGCACAAGCAGGTGTGGGTGGTCGGTGGGTAAATCCAATACCGGCGAAGCGCCTGCCAGCTTTTGCTTCCAATAAGCCAGTTGACGATCCCAAATTCCGCTCTTTAGTTGCTCTTGCTGCCAGGCGGCGTAATCAGCGTACTGCACCGGCAGGTCGGGCAGTTCAACCGGCTGCCCGGTACTTTCTGCCAGGTATATCAACCCCAGTTCACGCGAAAATACTTCCGCTGACCATTCATCAAAGATGCTGTGATGGAAGCAAAGACAAAGAACATGATCGTCGGCGGACAGGCGCAGTAAAGCTCCACGAAGCAGGGGGCCTATCTGTAAATCAAAGATTTTTCGCCCCAATTCCTTTGCCTGACGTTGGATTTCCGCCTCCTGGTTTTCAACAGGAATTGAGGAAAGGTCAATCGGCGATATATCCAGGTCGAGCGTGGTGAAAATTACCTGATAGGGCTGACTGGGCACTTTCTGGCTGTCAGCAATCCCTGATTCCTGCTCTCCCAGGCGAAAAGTGGTACGCAAAATTTCCTGGCGCTGCGCCAGGATTTCTAGGCTGCGCTGCAGCGCCGAGATATTCAGGGCTCCCCGCAGACGATAGGTGTAAGGGACATTGTATGTAGAGCCTGAACCTTCCAAGTGGTGCAAAAACCACAAGCGCTGCTGGGCTGAGGATAGCGGTGCAGGCAAATCCTGGTTGCGCCGCGGGATCATGGCTTTGGTCGCGGCGCCGAACCCCTCTTCCTGCAAGAGTTTTTCCAGCAGGATGCGTTTGGCTGACGAAAGCCTAAAGCCTGGCGGCTGGTTTTCCTGGTCTCTGCTTTGATCGCTCATCCCGATTGCTCTCCGAAAGACAGTACCGAATTATCCCGCATCCTTATCCTTCGACGCCAACAGGGCTTCAGCCTGCTCGTCTGACATCGCTGCCAGCTGCAAGAGCAAGGAAGCTATTCGTTCAATTTTAGCTGGATTGCCGCTCTTTTCCTTGATCAGCTCTGCCACCTGGGCAATGGTAGGTGCCTCGAAAACCGACCTCATGGGCAGTTCCACCTGGAATGTCTCAACCAACTGGACGATTAACCGCACCGCCAGCAGTGAATGACCACCCAGGTCAAAGAATGAATCATGGATTCCAGGCTCCTGCACCCCCAGTATCTCCTCCCAAATCCCCACCAGGACTCTTTCTAAATCGTTGCGCGGCGCTACTTTGCTGGTACGATCTTTAAATGTCGCTGCCGGCGCGGGCAGAGAACGGCGATCAATCTTGCCGGATGGGCCTAACGGCAGAGCGTCCAGAAAAACATACTCCTTGGGCAGCATGAAATCTGGCAATCTGGAGGCAAGAAACCTGCGCAACTCTTCAACCGCCATTTCCTTATCTGGTTCGGGTACTACATAAGCGATCAGGTGCGGGTTGGCGGCAAGCCCAGTCGCTGCTGGCAGGGGTTTTCCCAGCACTACCAGAGCCTGCCGGACGCCTGGACAGGCCTGGAGAGCGTGCTGGATCTCGCCCAACTCCACGCGGAAACCACGCAGTTTAATCTGATCGTCCACCCGCCCCAGGAACTCGATATTCCCATCTGGCAGATAACGCCCCCTGTCGCCTGTACGATAGATCCGGCCTCCCACAGAC
Organism: Anaerolineales bacterium; assembly: GCA_016935755.1. Classification (GTDB taxonomy): domain Bacteria; phylum Chloroflexota; class Anaerolineae; order Anaerolineales; family UBA4823; genus JAFGQI01. The sequence goes on along the minus strand of JAFGQI010000076.1, from coordinate 137,120 downwards.
CGGGTTCCCCCAACCGAACTGCTCAAGTCACCATGCATGGCGACAAATGGATCAGGAATGAACCGCTCGGCGGTCAATTGTGGGCGGCGGTGATAACCGCGCGCCAGCCCAACTCCCCCCAGATAAATTTCACCGGGCAAACCCGGCGAGAGGGGCATTAAGGCTTCATCCAGGATATACGCCTGCAGGTTGGCAATGGGTTTCCCAATCGGAACGATGGGAGTACCCTCTGCAGGTGGGCAGATCCAGCAAATGGAATCGATCGTCGCCTCGCTGGGGCCATACAGGTTTACCAATTGGATGCCCACACCCGATTCAGTCGCCGCAGCTAGGCTGCGATAAACGCGAGCAGGCAAATCAGGCGGGATAGCCTCCCCGCCACAGAAGATGTAACGCAAGGAGGTGCATTGCTCAAATCGACGATCTTCGATCAGAGCTTGAAGCAGCGATGTGACCGGTTGAAAGACCGTAATCTGGAACTTTTGAATCGTGTCCAGCAAAGAAAGGACTTCTTTCTGAGCATCAGGCCGCGCCAGGACGATCTGCGCGCCTACTAACCAGGGTGTAAATATTTCACAGGCTGAGACATCAAAACTGAAAGAGGTGCTCTGCAGGAAACGGTCCGTTGGGCCTGTGGGGAAGACCTCCTGCATCCAGTAGAGGTGGTTGCACAGCGCCCGGTGAGTAATCATCACCCCTTTGGCCTGTCCGGTGGAGCCTGAGGTGTAGATCATATAAGCCAGGTTGTCAGGAGCAACTGGGAGACTCGGCGCATACTCGCCTGCTTTTTCACCACCAGCCTGAGCGATGGTATGCCAGTGAGTGTCCAGCAAGATCAGCCTTGGGTCGAGCTTGTCTGGGGAGTTAACCAGTAGAGAAGTGAGTTTCTCTGACAGCCGCTGGTGAGACAGGATGACGGGCATACCAGCATCCTGAATCATATAAGCCAGACGCTCAGCAGGATAACCAGGGTCAAGCGGGACATAAGCCCCTCCGGCTTTTAATACCCCCAGCACAGCCACGATCATCTCCGGGGAGCGCTCCATACAGATCCCCACCAATGTCTCAAGTTCAACGCCCTGAGCGCGCAGGTAATGAGCCAGCTGGTTGGCTCTGCGTTCCAATTCGCCATAGGTCAGGCTTAGGACCTCAGCATCATCCCCCAGGTCGGCCTGCACGGCGATGGATTGGGGAGACCGACGCGCCTGTCTTTCAAAAATCTGGTGAGCACAGGTCTCAGCGAGATCAGGGTCGGCAGTATAATCCCGCCAGGTGTTATTCCATCCCAACAAGATTTGGCGTCGTTCTAGCTCTGTCAGCAACCCCAGCCGACCAATCGCCTGATTCGGTCTGGAGACAATGCTTTTCAGCAGCGTCTCCAGGTGGGTCAGCATCCGTTCAGCAGTCGTCTGGTGAAATAAGTCAGCCGAATACTCCAGGCTGAGATTAATTTGATACCCTTCCTGATGAACAAAGAGAGTCAAATCATAGATAGATGTCCGGTTGGTCACCGGCAGCTTTTCGACCTTTACGCCTGCCAGATCCAGGTTCTCCAGAGGCGTATTGAGGTAATCGAGCATCACCTGGAAGAGCGGGGCGCGGTTGCGGCTGCGTTCCGGTTTGAGCCGCTCAAGCAGCTTTTCAAAGGCCAGCTCCTGGTGGGCATAGACCTGCAAAGCCATATCGCGCACCCGGTTTAGCGCCTGAACGAAGGAAAGACGCTCTGGTGTACCTCCCTTATCGCCGAATAGGTCACAACGATAGACCAGCGTATTGATGAAAGCGCCAATTAGATTTTCAACTTCTGGCTGGTTTCGCCCGGCCACAGGCGAACCGATCAAGATATCGTCCTGGCCTGTATAACGATAGAGCAGTATGGCGAACGAAGTCAGCATGGTCATAAATAAAGTAGCGCCCTGCTGCTGGCTTAGTGTAATTAGAGCAGCGGTTAATGGGACAGGAAGCTGCCGGCTCACCCGCCCTCCAGCAAACCCTGCAATCGCCGGGCGCGTTTTATCAGTCGGCAAGTCAAGGGCAGTCGGGGCATCCTGCAGCTGATCGAACCAGAAAGCCAGCAGCTTATCCGTGTGTTCTGGTGTGAAATAAGATCGCTGCCAGACAGCGTAATCCCCATACAGCAGCTGCAGACCAGGCAAGAGATGCGGTGATGAAGCCGCTGCCTGGCTGGCATAACCTTGATATAAGGCCGAAAGCTCACGGTTAAAGAGGTTAATTGACCAAAAGTCAGAAGCGATGTGGTGGAAGACAATCAGCAAGACATGCTCTTCACCAGCCAGTTTATAAAGACGCGCTCGCAAGAGCAGATCCCGAGTCAAATCGAATGGCTCTTCTGCTGCCTGCTGGATGCGCGAAAATAATTCTTGCTCCCTTTGTTCCGCAGGACACCCTGCCAGGTCTTCGACAGGCAGATCCAGGTTCCATTCCTGGCTGATTTTCTGGACTGGTACGCCATCTAGCACCTCAAAGCGGGATCGTAGGACCTGGTGGCGCGAAACGATTTCCAAAAGCGAATACTGCAGGGCGTGATAATCCAACGCACCGGTCAGGCGAAAGGCCTTGGGCATGTTATATAGCGGCGCTGCCAGATCAAGCTGCTGCTGGAACCAGATGCTCTGCTGGATAAAGGTCAATGGATAGACCCGAGAGAGAGCAGCATTCCTGGAGAGGGCGTGCGGAACCTCGGGCATTGTATGAGTAGAGGGCAGATCTAACTCGGAAGAAATGTGGAGCGCCAGCTTCCGGACAGTCGGATGCTCAAAAATGGCGCTGTGCCCCAGGTCGATCGGGTATTTATCTGACAGCCGCGTCAGGATGCGTGTGGCTGATAACGAATCGCCCCCCAACTCAAAGAAATTGTCTTCCACACCGACTCGTTCGACGCCTAGAATCTGGCCCCATATCTCCATCAGATATGCTTCCAACTCATTCGCAGGCGGTTCGTTGGTTGGCGACAGTCCAGAGCGAACCATTTCTGGCGCTGGTAATGAGCGGCGGTCTACTTTGCCGCTGGCAGTAAGAGGGAGCTGCTCCATCCAGACAAACACCGCGGGGATCATGTATTCTGGCAGTACTCTGGCCAGTTGCTCCCTGAGCTGGGTCACCGTGATCGGCGGCTGCTCTGTGGGGACAAGATAAGCCACCAGACGATCTTCGCCGCTTGTGCCCAACGAATCCTTCTGAGCTGCCACCACAGCTTGCTTCACCGACCCCAGGCTCAGCAAAGCCGCTTCTACAGCTGATAACTCAACACGATAACCACGGATTTTGACGCGAAAATCTTTGCGCCCTACCAGTTCCAGAGGGCCTCCCAAGGGCATACGGCCCAGGTCACCGGTCAGGTAGATTCGCTGGTCGGCTCCTCCTGGATCAGGCAAGAAGACTTCTCGGGTAAGCTCCGGCTTATTGAGATACCCCGGCGCCAGGAAGCGGCTGCGAACGGCGATCTCGCCAATTTCCCCCAAGGCGACCGGATTTCTATTGTCATCCAGCAGTATGATCTCAAAACCATCCACCGGATAACCCACGGGCACCCCTTCACCGTCTGGCAGCTGCGTCTCGGAGGTGATCAAAAATTGAGCGGCAGCGGTGGCTTCGGTCATCCCATAGCGATTGACCAGAATGCTCTGCGCCGGGAACTGCCGGCGGTAGGCATCCACATCCCTGCGATAAAGCGCCTGGCTGGCCAGAAGCGTCATCCGCAGGTTGGTCAAATCTTCATGCCCGCTAAGTCGACCGCAAACCTGTCGAAACAAATCAACCGTGGGGTGCCAGAGAGTGATGCGGCGCTGCACCAGCCATTGGATGATCTGGTCCAGCCCTGTTTCACGCGGATTGAGCATGAATAAAGCAGCGCCATTCAGCAGGGTGTGGAAGATATCCGACACCGAACCAGCAAATCCGAGAAATGAAAGCAGCGACTGGCGGTCATCCGGTCGGATATGGTACAGAGACAGATTGCTCCAGGCATAATGGAGTATCTGCCGGTGTGTGCGCCCCACTCCCTTAGGCTCGCCCGTTGAGCCAGAGGTATAAAAAATCGCCGCCAGGGCATCTGGCCCTACCTGCAGATGACCATCACCTATCCCGGTCACACCCAATGGTTTATCAAAGGCGAGCAGTTCTTCCAGGAACAGATTCGGCCGCCCATGTGCGGCTAATTCTTGCGCCAGAGACTGGTATTCTTGATCGGAAATGATGCAGGCTGCTCCAGCATCCAATAAAATTTCTGTCAGCCGGACCAGCGGCGTATGTGGGTCTAGCGCCAGGTAAGCCCTGCCCGCCTTCAGTATCCCTAAAAGAGCTGCGATGGCGCTGGACTGGTGATCTACCAGCATGGCGACTGGCGCTGTCCCAACCCCACAATGGTGCCTCAGCCCCCTGGCGACCCGATCAGAGACTTGCTCTAATTCACCATAGGTCAGGCTGCTGTGGCTGTCATGAACAGCCAGCCGTTCTGAAAACGCCTCTGCCACGCGTCGGAAACGCTGGCCGATCGAGCCTTCAATTTCACTGACATCAAAAGTCATAGGGGCTGGCTTCATAATAAACTGACTAAGGTGTGACTGCGTTCAACGCCTGATTAGCCGCCTCTACAAAGGTGGGATCCCAGATTTGTTCCGCAGTGAGCGGCGCCTGATCCAGCAACCCCTTGGCAATCGCCCAATCCTGGAAGCTCAACACATCCTCCACGCTCATATAGCCATCCGGGCGGATCGCACCCCAGCAGGAATCAAGCAGAAACTGGCGCTCCAGAGAGGTGGCCTGGGCCAGGATTTCCAGGTTGCGCTCTGTCTTGCCCTGATTATACTGGCGTAAGGCTTTCAAATAGGCTACCATGAAGCGCCTGCCAACATCTGGCGACTGGCTGCGAAAGCGATCACTGTAAGCGATAAATGTAAAATGGTAGCCTGGCAGCACCTGCTCAGAAGGCATCCAACTAAATGAGTGCCCATCCTCGAGGATGCGTGTTACCCAGGGTTCGGTGATCGGAGATATGTCGATGCTGCCGTTTTTCAGCGCCTCGCCCACACCCTCGTCTGGAACATTGGTAAAACTGATCATTTGTGAGTCCAGTCCAGCCGATTCCAAAACACTGTCAAAATAGTATTCACGAATATTGCCGCGGGCGCTCATATTGACCTGCTTGCCCAGTAATTCGCTGGCAGAGAATTCGCCATCCGGGGCCAGCTCCTTGCGCACCAGGATGGACATATAGGTGCATCCATTTGGGTCAAAATAACCCTTGTCCGCCACAATGCGGATATTCGTACCCCGCATGGCTTTCAAGATTCCCAGATTGATCGCCCCCGCATAAACATCCAGATCATTCTGCGCCAGGGCGACAATCGCCTCGGTGCCGCGATCCAGACGGATATATTCGATTTGTAAGCCCTGCTCGGCGAAATACCCTTCTTGCTCAGCGATGAAGAAAGGTGCAAAAGATAAGAATGGCAGCAGCAGGACTTTAACTTTCGCAGGAGGCGCAGCAGGCGGCGGCGTGGGAACTGGTGATTTTGCACAACCTGGCATGACCAGGGTGAATAAACATACAATGATTAATAAGAGGCTTACTGCCTTTGGTTTCATCTCTATCTCCTGCAGGTACTGACTGAAAAAATCTACTGCTAATTATAAGCTCTGCGCCTGCTCATCGCTCATGCTCTCGATTTCATCGAGCAAGTTGCTTTCCACGATCAGCGCCAATTCGGCCACCGTGGGCTCTCGAAAGATCGTCCCCAAGGGCAGCTCGATCTTCAGAGCATCACGCAGACGGGCGATCACCTGCATCGCTTTGAGCGAGTCTCCGCCGATGGCGAAGAAATTATCATTAATCCCAATATGATCAATACCCAGAACCTCGCTCCACAGTTTGACCAGGAGGGTCTGAATCTCATCTTGGGGAAGTTCATATTCTGATTTCAGATAAACGCTCAGGCGCTCATGCAGGCCGATGCGCTGCAGTTTTCCAGTTGGGCCTTTAGGAATCTGGTCGAGGAAGATCACCTGGCTGGGCACTTTATAATCCGCAAGGCGGCTGAATGCAAATTTGCGCAGTTCTTTCTCATTGGTGGAGACACCTTCTTTAAGCACGACTGCTGTAGCGACATCCTCGCCCAGAGTAGTATGCGGCACAGCAAAGGTGACCGCCTGTGACACCGCCGGGTGATCCATGAATACCTCATCCACCTCGCGCGGGGTGACTTTTTCACCCCCACGATTGATTATCTCCTTGAGCCGGCCAGTGATAAACAGATAGCCATCTTCATCAAAAAGCCCTTGATCGCCAGTGCGGAACCAGCCCTGGGTAAAGGCAGCCTGGTTAGCAGAGGGATTATTTTCGTACCCGTGCATCACATTCGCTCCACGGATGACGATCTCACCCTTCTCTCCAGACGCTAACAGAGCGCCAGCTTCATCCATGATCGCCACCTCTGGCCCGGCAGCCGGGCCGACCGAACCCGGCTTGCGCCGGCGCGGCGGGAGAGGATTGCTTGCCATCTGGTGAGCGGCCTCTGTCATGCCATAGGCTTCGATGACCGGCGCCTGGAAGGTGCTCTCCAGCTCTGCCATCACCTGAGGAGGCAGGGAAGCGGATGAAGAACGGATCAGACGCACCGGCTGGCGCGAGATGAGTTCCAGGTGCCGATGTGATTCCTTCAAAATGGCCTGGTGCATGGTTGGCACGGCTGTGTACCAGGTAGGTTGAAATAATTCCAGCCAGTCAAAGAACCTGGACGCGTCAATTCCTGGTGTACAGACAATGCTTCCACCTGCCGTTATCGTCGCCAGAGTAGCCGCCATCAATCCATGGATGTGGAACAGGGGCATGATATTCAAGCAGCGGTCGCTGCTGGTCAGGGATAAGGTTTGGCTGATATTACTGGCTGAGGCGCAGATATTTCCCTGGCTGAGAGGCACGATTTTCGGGCGGGAGGTCGTTCCGGATGTATGCAATACCAGGGCAATATCCTCCACACCAGCGACGCCACCTTGCCCAATAAGCTGAGCTGGCAGCCCCTCCAGATCAAAACTGCCCGCCCCACCTTGCAAGAGAGGAACCAATTCAATGATCGGGATCCCCCGCCCCTGCGCAGCCTGGCGAGCAGGTGAATCGCTGCCCTTCAACACCACTAACGCCCTGGCGTTCAAGTCAGATAGATAGAAATCGAATTCCTGGAGGTTGTAGGCTGGGTTGAGCGGGGCACTGGCCGCTGCAGCAGCTACGGTCAGAAAGGCCGAGGCCATCTCTGGTCCATTGGGCAGCACAATAGCAACCCGATCATTGCATCCAACCCCCAGAGCGTTCAGTTGGCGAACCATCCGCTGCATCTGTTCAAATAACTGACCATAGGTCAACCAATCTCTTCCCGGGGCGCCAATGGCAGGGGAATCCGAGGCCTTTTGGGAATGATGTTCTATCAAAGAATATACCGTTGCTATCATTCGTTTTCTCCAGCTTTTCTATCAGATTGTTGTTGGGAGATCATTACTGCCAGGTTGGCGATCGTTGGCATTGTCAAGAAGTCGTGCAGAGGAATATCAACATGATACTCCTCTAAAACCCTTGTAAGTAAGCGAACAGCCAGCAGTGAATGACCACCCAGTTCAAAAAAATTATCATAGATGCCCGTTTGCTGAATCTCCAACAAATCCAGCCACAAGACCAGAATACTCTTTTCCAAGCTGTTGCGCGGCGAGGAGACCAACAACAGCTCATCAGTGTGCTCTCTACCAGGCGAAGGAAGCGCCAGGCGATCTACTTTTCCATTCAATCCCACTGGCAGCCTGTCAAGAATGATAAAGTGCGAAGGTATCATCACCTCGGGAAGGCGCTCTCGCAAATAGGAACGCCAGGCCTGCACATCTGCTTCGCGCCCTGGCTCAAGCACCAGATAGGCGACCAGCGAGAGATCCCGATCCTCCTGCAACCACAGACGCGCCGCGCACTGCCTGATTTCTGGTTTCTCCTGCATTAGCGCCTCGATGCCATCCAATTCTACTCGCTGGCCCCTCAATTTCACCTGGCTATCCAAGCGCCCCAAGAATTCAATATTGCCATCCAGCCGGTAACGTCCCAAGTCACCCGTTCGATACATTCTCTCGCCGATTGCATAAGGATTTGGGAGAAAAGACGCGGCTGTTTTTTCCGGCAAGTTCAAATAACCGCGCCCAACTCCTAAGCCGGCGATATAGATCTCCCCCTGTACACCAACAGGAACCAGACTCAGGTTGGCATCCAGGATATATATGCGCACATTTCCAATCGGTTTACCAATCCAGATGTCCCCATCCTGCCTGGCAGATAGAGGGATCGGATAACAGGTAGAGATCAACGTGGTTTCTGTAGGGCCATACTGGTTGACCATAAAGAGATCATCTCCCAAAATAGCCCGGGCTCGTTCCCAATCCTGAAGATGCAAGCATTCTCCACTAACCAGGAGCATCTTTAGCGCCCCAATCATCTCTTTTCCTTCGTCAGCTTCATCCAGCAGGAGGCGGAGCATGGTCGGAGCAAGGCTTAAAATACTGTTCGCCTTATGCTCCCGAAGCGTAGACAGGATATGCGTCGGGCTGCGGGAGTGATCGCCTTCGAGAAGGTGAACGCTGCCTCCAGTAGTGAGCGGTCCCCAAAAATCTCGCATGCTGGCATCGAAACTGATTGAAGTCACCTGTAAAGCAACCGTATTTTGCTTCAATCCATAGATCTGATTGAAGCTGTTGCAGAAATTAGCAATATTTGCATAGGTTATCATCACTCCCTTCGGCCAACCAGTGGATCCAGAGGTATAAAAGATATACGCCAGGCAGTCGAACTGATCCGTTGAAGGGAGATTATCCGCGTTCGCATCCAGCCAGGTATGCTCCTGGTTCAGGTTCAAGACTTCTCCCTGATAGAATGCTTGCCTGCGGTAATTCGACGCCGCCAGCAAGAGATGGGCTCCTGAATCTTGAAGCATATAATCCAATCGAGCCTGGGGATACTCTGGATCCAGCAGCAGAAAAGCTCCGCCAGCTTTCCATACTGCCAGCATAGCCACCACCAGCTCAATAGATCGCGGCAGCAGGATGGCAACAATTGTCTCCTGCTCCATTCCGCGATGCTGCAAAAAGCGAGCCAGCCGGTTGGCGCGCTGGTTTAGCTGACAATAAGTAAGCTGGCGGTCACCGCAAATTACAGCGACAGCTTCAGGCGTTCGTTCCGCCTGGGCCTCGACCAACTGGTGGACATAAAGATGTTCCAGATAGGTCACTTGAGTATGATTGAAATCGTGCAGGATTTGCTGCCGCTCTCCTGCGGATAGGATTTCCAGTTTGTCGACAGACTGATCAGGATCTGCCAATAAACTTACCAGCAAGGTTAAATAGTGCTCCGCCATGCGCTCAATCCGCCCGCGGTCAAACAAGTCGGTGTTATAGACCAGCTTGCAAGGCAACCCTGGCAAATATCCCCCTTGCATGGGCGATGTAATCCCATCGCCCAGCAAATCGAAGGATAGGTCAAATTGAGCAATTTCATCATCAAACTCAAACGGTTCGAATTTGAGATCGCTTGACTGCAAGATGGGTTCAGGAACATTCTTCAGGTTAAACATCACCTGGAAAAGCGGCGCATTGCGCAGCGTTCGCTGCGGGTTTAATTCCTGTACCAGCCGCTCGAAGGGCAGGTCCTGGTGAGCATACACCTCCAGGGCCTCCCGCCGGACAGTTTCCAGCAGCTGGCGGAAGCTGGCGTTGCCTGGGAGGCTGGTGTGAAAAACCAGGGTATTGATGAACAGGCCAATCAAGGCCTCGAATTCGCTGTGGCTGCGTCCTGCTGCCGGCACCCCCACAGAGATATCCCTCTGACCCGTGTAGCGATATAAAAGAACCTGGAAAGCTGCCAGCAGTGCCATGAATAAAGTCGCCTCCTGCTGGCGGGAGAAAGCTTGCAGCCGCGATAGAATATCGCCTGGAATGGAGAAAAAATGAGTAGCCCCATGAGTCGAAGTCGAGGAGCTGCGACTTCTATCTGCAAGCAAACCTGGCCCCGGCGGCAGCCCGGACAGTTTTTTAACCCAATAGCTCAGCTGCCCTGCGATCAGTTCCTCCCCCATCTGGCGCTGCCAGACAGCATAATCCACATATTGGATGGGCAGATCTTCTAGCGGAGCGGTTTCGCCATGAACGAGGACGTCATAGAACAAAGATAGTTCACGCACAAATATCTTCGATGACCAGACATCGAATGCGATATGGTGGAAAACAAGCAGCAGCACGTGCTGGAATGGCTCCAGCCTGAATAAATCGCCTCTCAGCATCGGCCCCTGAGTCAGGTCGAAGGGCTGTTGGACTTTCTGGACGGATATCTGGTGGCACATATCTTCAGGGGCTTGCTCGCCGTTGAGATCATGCACCCTCAGTTGAAATGACTGGGCCGGCTGGATCTTTTGCTGTGGGGTGAACCCCTCCAGATGATAAGTGGTGCGCAACACCTGATGACGGCGAATGATTTCACTGATCGCCCATTCCAGGATTGACAAATTGAGAGGCCCTTGCAGGCGGATAGCCAGGGGACGGTTATAAGCCGGGCTGGCCGGGTCGAGCCGGTTCAAGAACCACATCCGCTCCTGACCAAAAGAAAGCGGATAGGATGCCTGCTGCGCAGCATGCGGAATGACACCCGACATGGCAGGCAGAATGAACGCATGCTGCGCCTCATCCCGTATGCCCGCTAACCTTTTTTCCAGCAATGCTCGTTTGGCAGAAGACAACCGGGATCGCCGTTCAGCCAGACTGTCACTCATCGCAATGACATCCTCTCAGGGCACGATTATACCAGTTGACATTTATGCACAGCATAAACGGTCTGCAGCCGTATCGCTGCGTCGAAGTCACAAATCCACATCTTTTACAAACCACTTCTTAATAATTTCTGAACAGGCCGCTGATATCCTTACTACAGATCCACTGAGGATCTCATCTCGACAGATAACTTCGAAAGGAGAAAAGGTATGCAACGAAAGATCTTGGTTTCTGCGATTTTACTGGGCTCACTGGTAGTGGCCTCCGTTTTCGGGGTCGCCGCTTACTCTTCAGCCAAAGCATCTGGCTCTGCGACAAACACAGTCGCCAACATGAGTTTCGGACGGGACGGTGAGCGCGGTTTTGGCGGCTACACCAGCGAAGCTCTGGCGACCGCTCTGGGAATCACTGTTGACGAATTGAACGCAGCCTACGAACAAGCTAATGCAGCCGCGCTAAAGCAGGCGGTGGAAGCTGGTTTGATCACCCAGACGCAGGCGGATGAAATGGCCGAGAAGGGCCAGGCGTTCCCCTTCGGCGGGCGCTGGTCTGGCTGGTTGAGCGAGAAAGGGATCGACTATGAAGCTTTGCTTGCCGATGCATTAGGAATTTCGGTTGAAGAACTTCAGGCTGCCTACCAACAGGCTTTCTATGCCAGCATCGATCAGGCAGTTGCCGATGGAAAGATGACTCAGGAGCAAGCTGACCTGAGGAAAGGACAATATGCTCTACAAAATGACTCAGAATTCACCTCTGCCATGCAAGCTGCCTTCGAGACGGCCGTCAAAGAAGCAGTTGACGCCGGTGTAATCACCCAGGCGCAAGCCGACCAGATCCTGCTGAACGGATTTGGCTTAGGCTTTGCTGGCGACAAGAAACCTGGAATGTCCCCCATGCATGGACTGCCTGAAGGCCGTGGCGGCCCAGGACATCACGGAATGGGCGAGAAAATGCCCCAAGGAGAAGATACTACTGAGACAGACTCATAAATTTGACTGATCCGTTCAGTTGACACCCTGAAAGGGTATATCGGAGTATCCGGGAAGCGAGACCTCTCGGATACTCTCAAATTATCTATTTTGACTGTGTTGGACCGTTTATAATTGGAATGAGTCAAATTTACTGCCCGAAGGAATGGATTATGGCAAAGAAGATCCTGGCTGTGGACGATAAACCAGAGCTGCGCACCCTGCTGAAATCTTATCTAACCCAGGAAGGCTTCGACGTGGTGACTGCAAGCAACGGACAAGAAGCCCTTTTCGTCGCCCGGCATGAGAAACCCGACCTGATCATCCTTGATCTGATGATGCCCGAGATGAGCGGGTATGATTTCATGCGCTCTTACAGCCGCGAAGCCGAAACCCCCATCATCATCCTGACTGCCCGTCTGGAAGAAAATGATAAGGTGCTTGGACTGGAACTCGGCGCAGATGATTACGTGACCAAACCCTTCAGCCCACGCGAGCTTACTGCCCGGGTGCGCGCAGTCCTGAGACGGATAGAAAAACAGGGCAGCAGCAATGATCTCCTGCGCGCTGGCAGCCTCACCCTGGACAGGGCGGGGCGTGTCATCCAGGTTGGCGATCAAACCGTAGACCTGACACCATCAGAGTTCGACCTGCTGGCCACCCTGATGGCGGCCCCAGGCAGAGTTTTCTCCCGCCTGGAGCTGCTCGACCGGCTGCAAGGCGCCGCTTACGAAGGATATGAGCGTACCATCGATGTGCATATCCGCAATCTGCGCGCCAAAATCGAACCCGATTCTTCTAACCCCCGTTATATTGAAACCGTTTATGGGGTCGGCTACCGTTTTGCCATGCATCATTAACCGGGACAAGGACTTATCATGCGGTCGTTAACTGTCAAACTCACCCTGGCCTTCCTTCTGGTTGGCCTGACTGGCGCTGTTCTGGTGGCGATCATCGTCCAGCAGCGCACTCGTTTGGCCTTCGATCAATATGCTTTCAACAAGGACCAGGAGACTCTGGTCGAGAACCTGCTGCAGTACTACCAGACCAACGGAAGGTGGGAAGGTATCGAAATGTCTGGGCCAGGCCTATTTTCCTTCCAGCCGACCCCAGTTCCCCCTTTTGAGGGAGATAAGGAATTCCACCGCGAGTGGCCGCGTTTCACCCTGGCAGATGCCCAGGGAATTGTTCTTTCTGGAGGCTTCCCATATCAGATCGGCAGCCAGGTTCCCGCAGAAGATCTGGAACACGCTACACCACTGGAAATTGATGATTCACTCGTCGGTTGGTTGGTCATCCCCCAGACGCGCCGCGAGTGGGGGCCTGACTCCCCGGAAGGGATGTTTTTGCACACGGTAAACAACGCCTCGCTGATCAGCGCTCTGATCGCGGCTGCTATGGCGCTGTCGCTGGGCGGGCTGCTGGCTTATTCCATGACTCGTTCCTTGCGCGAATTGAAAGAAGCCACTCTTGATATCGCCCGTGGACGACTGGGCCGGCAGGTCAAGGTGCGCACCAAGGATGAAATTGGCGACCTAGTAGGCTCCTTCAATAAAATGAGCCTGGATCTGGCTCACGCCACCCAGGCCCGCCGACAGATGACCGCCGATATCGCCCACGATCTGCGTTCGCCTCTCAGCGTACTGATTGGGTACACCGAAGCGATCAATGATGGCAAACTGCCGGGAACCCCGGAGGTTTTCAGCGTCCTCTACCAGGAGACCAAACATCTCAGCCTGCTGGTAGATGACCTGCGCACCCTGTCACTGGCAGATGCTGGCGAACTCCAACTCAACCTGCTTCCTTGTGAAGCAAAATCGCTCTTGGAGCGGGTCGCCACCCGTCATGCAGTTGCCGCTCAGCAGAAGAATATTACCCTGCGGGTTGAGGCTGACCAGCCGATCCCAGCAATGATGGTAGATGCCGAACGCATGGCTCAGGTTCTGGACAATCTGATCCTGAATGCCTTTCGATATATATCCCCAGGCGGTGAGATCGTTCTGATTGCAGAAGAAAAGGATGGGAAAGCCCAGCTGCAGGTCAAAGACAATGGCAGCGGCATTGCCCCTGAAGACCTGCCCTATATTTTTGATCGCCTGTACCGCGGGGATAAATCTCGCCAGCAGAATGGCGCCTCCGGATTAGGCCTGGCGATTGCCAAATCCATTGTCGAAACCCAGGGTGGGACGATTACTGGTGAGAGCACCCTCGGTCAGGGGACTACATTCACCATTACCCTGCCCGCAGTCTCTGGATGAAAACTGTTGCTCGACTGCAACAACAAGAACGAACCACTCAACCAACTACACGTTGGGTTCGCCTGAGCAGCGCCTTGACCCGCGCGATTACCAGGGCTGCACTGAATGGATGCGGAATATAGCCATCCGCTCCAGCATCTAGCCAGTCGATGATATCATCATGGATAAACGAATTTCCCAGGACAATTACCGGCAGGCCGGAAAATCTGGCCTCCTGCCGGATGTAGGATAACAATTCTAGTCCACCATGCCTCTGCATGCCAGCATCAATCAGCATCAAATCCGGCTTCTGAGTCAATTCGATGGAGCGCAGGCTGGCGACATCCCAGGCTTCGACAACTTCAAACCCTGCCGTTTCCAGCTGCTGCTCGACCATCCTCGCCGCATTCGGCTCGGGTTCTGCATACACAATCCTACCAGTCATATCCGCTACACCGTCCTGGCAGGTCGTTTTTGCATGAATGATAAAACCAATAAATGGACCTTTGATAACATCTCCAAACTCCAATTCTTATGACAGATTGCCCTATTGCCTTGATTATAAAAAATGGTTGTTTAGAGATTATTAAGAACCGATGGATAAATTATGTAGGTTTGCCCTTAATTTGCTCCTGTTGACTTTTCGGGTAAATATAGTATGATGAAAGCGCCCAGGTCGGTCGGGCGATCGCGGGAAGCTGCCTGGCAGCTTCTCGAGGAAAGTCCGCACTCCACAGAGCACGGCGCCGGGTAACACCCGGGGCGGGGGCCGGTTCGCCGGTTACCTGCCGGATCGGGCCACAGAAACAGGCTGCCGGAGCAATTCGGTCATGGTGAAAAGGTGGTGTAAGAGACCACCGGCGCGCCCAGCAATGGGCTCGGCCAGGCAACCCCTGCCGGGAGCAAGGTCAAACAGGGACAACGAGGCGGCTCGTCTCAAAGCTTCTTCGGAAGCGGGAGTTCCGGGTAGGCTGCTAGAGCCATGCGGCGACGTATGGCCCAGATAGATGATCGCCGGGCGAAGATTCCCCTTCGCTCACAGAATGCGGCTTATAGACTGGCCTGGGTATCATTTATTCCCCCGTAAACTCATATTCCTTGCCGAACACCATACATCCTGTATCTTTTCAAATCCCACTGCTCCGTACAGCCCCAGAGCGGTGTTGCTTTTGTTGTCAGTCACTACGTAGATTGCTCTATCACCCAAGGAGTTCAACTGTAGAACCGAACCACAGCCGGGCGTTCTGCGGGTCGTCCAGCGCCCACGAGCTGAGACGGTAGGGCAGATCCGCCACATGCACGCTGCAAGCCGGGTGAGCATAGACCAGGTCGATCATGGCTTGTTTGTCGTTTCCGTGGGGAAAGGGGCGGGAGGTATATCTCATCACATATTACCAGATGGCAGGCACAAGGCGATAGCGCACCCGTTGGGCGTAGTCCGCGTAACCGTCCAGTTCTTCCTGTAAGGTGCGATCCTCCAGCGAGGTGCGTACAATGGTCAGGATCAGGGTCAAGACAGCCACACCGATCGCCCATACCGAGTCAAGGATGAATGGCGCGGCAAAGGTAAAGATCAGCATCCCGGCATAACCAGGGTGGCGAACATATTGGTAGGGACCCGTGCTGGCGACCGTATGACCACGATCCTGCTGGATGCGCACAATCCCAGAGAAGAACTCGTTAGACACCATCGCCCACAAGGTGAGCAGCGTTCCGAACAGAGCAATCACGAGAGCAGTGAACGCCGGGATGCCCGGTTCTGAGGGCGGGGGATTGTAGCGCGTCTCAAATCCCGCCGCAAGCGCTAAAAATGCTGAGCTGTACCCCATGAACACAGCCAGGCCAATATCCCAGGCTTTCAGCCCTTCTTTAAGCTGAGAGCGTTCGACCAGCAGGCCTGGGCTGCGCGGGATCAGCAGGAGAGCGGTTATCACCTGGACAAATGCTATGAAGCCCCAATAAAGCCAGCCGCTGGTCCAATCGCAACTTCCCGCCGAGAAAAACAGCGCTGCAGCTATAATCAGCAGGAAAACCGTCTGTTTGATAGCCCAGCGAACGATCCCACGTTTGAGTGATCCATTGGCGATGTCTGGTGTGTCCGATCCAGGGTTGTTCATCTGTAAGCCTCCTGACTCATGCAAACGGCAAAGAGATGCCTGCCATCGCGATCCTGCATTTGATCCGAATGGGCACACTACGTTGTGAAAATTGTAGCACAATATCACATGATGATTTCGGGGAATACTGGCGGAGGCCGCACAGAACATCCTGATCGGCTTACCTGGCGCTGTTATATAACCCTCCTGGCTGCTGCTGCAGCGGTGTGCTAAACCAGGCAACCGGTGTTTATTTTACGGGATTCATTCTTTTGGGGCGATTTCGTCAAACCGGATCACTCTCCCAACTCCTACCTGGATAAAGTTCTCCTTATACTCAGCCGCGAACATGGCAATGGCTTGTTCGCCAGTGCAATGGCACGGCGCCGCCAGTTCCACCTCCAGTTGCCGGAAATCTCTCAAGATTGCCTTGATCTCGGCTGTGCTCTTGTCTCTCAGGTGGAAGCCGCCTAGTACCAGGTGTACTCTTCCAGCGAACAAATCCCGCGCCTGCTGGACAATCTCGACAATACCCGGGTGAGCGCAGCCTGTGATCACCACCAATCCTTGATCGGTCTGGATCACCAGGGCTTGCTCAGGGATATTTCGCCCCATTGCACCCGTGGTAAACATATGCTCAGTGATTGGTTGACCGGGCATTACTTCGATCACTTCGGTTTTACTGGCTGCCTGAGTTTTGAACGTTTCTGGGAAGGATGGAAGGAGATAAACTACCGGCCGCGCCCCGTAATCCAATAACCCGCTCAGACCACCTGTATGATCCCCATGCGCATGCGAGAGCACCACACGATCGATGTGGGTTGGATCAATCATCAAGATGCGCATATTTTCCAAAAGTGTTGCCCCATCACCGCCAGTGTCGAAGAGGATCTTCTCACCACCATATTCGACCAAAGCGGAAAACCCCCAGGCTGTTTTCAACCTTTTATCGTAGGGATTGTTGTCATAGATGACGGTGATACTGAGCGGCGTTAGAGCAGACATGGATCCTTCCTCCATTACTTCAGTTTCCATCTCAGGGGCGCCAACCAGAGCGCTTTGTGTGACATTACCTTGCGTGGCTGTTGCCAGCGGGGGACTCGATGGCGGATAGCAGCTGCACAAGATCAGCAAAGCCCCGGCCACTAAAAAGTACCTGATCCAGGATCGCTGCTTATTCCTCACAAAAACATCTCTCCATCAGAATCTGCTATCGTCCTTCTGCTCCCAGTCGTAAATCCACAACACGCTTCATCAGGTTGCTAATGAGGTACTGCAACAATGAAAATCCGAGGCAGCAGTCTTTCTGCATCAACTCGCGCAAAGCAAGGGCATCGATCTCCAGCACCTCGATCTCAGTCAGGCTGCGTTCGGTGGCGGTATATTCATAAGGTTCGACGAGTGCAGAGCACCCAATCACATCTTCCCCCCATACAGTGTCCACACGCACCTGGCCTGCCTCACCAATTTCGTAAAATACCTCAACTTCACCTTTGACCAAGAAGAACAATCGCTCTCCTGGTTTGCCCTCTTTGAAGAGTACGTAGCCAGGCGGATAGCACACTGCATTCGTGATCTCGGCTATTGCACCTAACTGGCTCTCGGATAGGTTTCGAAAGCAGGGATAATCCTTTAGATAGCTTGTATCTGTTGGCATAACGCTCCTCCTATAGTTCACACACCCTGATCATATGGATAAGCACTGTTTCACCATTTATTCACTTTTGGACAGATCTACTTCATTTTCATTATACAACTATACTAGACAGTGTCAAGTATTATTGTATAATATGGATAAGATTATATGCGTAAGGAGTAATCAGGATAGCAATGACCGATCATACAGAATCAAACCTCGGGCTGCGATTGCGGTCTTTGAGAGACCAACGAGGATTATCCCTGCGAGCGCTTGCAGAGCGCTGCGGATTATCCATCAATGCCATCAGCCAAATTGAACGCAGCGAAAATTCTCCAACGGTCTCCTCTCTTCATCGGTTAGCTACTGCGTTGAACGTGCCAATCACAGATTTCTTTCAGGAAGAGGCCAGGCATACCTCGGTCTTTGTAAAACGTGATCTGGGTCTACACACCCACAGCAACGGTGTAGAAATGGAAAGTTTAGGAATTGGCCTGTTCAACCAGAAGTTAGAGCCATTCCGGATCATCATCCAACCTGGAGTTGGTAATATGGAAGATCCGATTTCCCACTCAGGGGAAGAATTTATCCATTGTCTGCAAGGGGAAGTGGAATATCGCGTTGGGGATCATAGCTTTCTCTTAGAGCAGGGGGACAGCCTGTTGTTTGACGCTAGCCAGCATCACTCCTATCGAAATCCGACCCAGGAACCTGCGACTGTGCTCATGGTCTATCAGGTATCTGGAGACCGACCTTTTATTCATCAGCTTCACATGGATGATCTCCGGGAGGCACAACATGATCTCACTTGATCGCTACCGCGGCTGCCTGCTCGGCCTGGCAGCCGGCGACGCCCTGGGCACCACTCTGGAGTTTCGAAGCCCAGGCAGCTTCACGCCGATCGAAGATATGCTCGGCGGGGGACCGTTCAATCTGAGCCCGGGGCAGTGGACCGACGACACCTCCCTGGCGCTGTGTCTGGCGGAGAGCCTGGTGGAGAAGAAAGGCTTTGACCCGCGCGACCAGATGGAGCGCTATCTGCGCTGGTGGCGCGAGGGCCACCTGAGCAGCACCGGGCGCTGCTTCGATATCGGCAGCACCACCCGCCAGGCGCTGGCCCAGTACGAGCGCAGCGGCGAACCGTTCAGCGGCTCTACGGACGCCTACTCTGCCGGCAACGGCTCGCTGATGCGGCTGGCGCCTGCGCCGATGTTCTATGCTCAAAAGCCTGAAGAGGCGATTTTCTATTCCGGGGAAAGTTCGCGCACCACCCATGGCGCTCCGCAGGCAGTAGACGCATGCCGCTACTACGGCGGGCTGCTGGTCGGGGCGTTGAATGGTGTTCCCAAAGAAGAGCTGCTCTCGACATACTACTGCCCCATCCCTGGCTTCTGGCAAACCCATCCCCTCGAACCAGCCATCGATGAGATCGCCCGGGGCTCGTTCAAAGTGCGTCAACCGCCGCAGATCAAGGGCAGCGGCTACGTAGTTCAGGCTCTGGAGGCCGCACTGTGGGCTTTCTACCGCAGCGAGTCCTTCCGAGAAGGCTGCCTGCTGTCAGCTAACCTGGGAGATGACGCCGATACCACCGCGGCCATCTGCGGGCAGATTGCCGGGGCGTTTTACTGCGAGCAGGGTATCCCGGCAGAATGGCGCAGCCGCCTGGCGCTGCTCGATACGATCACCAAACTGGCCGAAGGTCTGTTTGATCTTTCTCGTTAGGGATCAGTCGCCACCCGTTAAGGCTGCCCCGGCTGGGTCGCCTGGAGACACTTGCTCCAGCAGCCGCTGCGCCATGGCAGAAATTTCCGCCGGGATGCCGCCCGCCGCGCCCGAAAGCTGGGCCAGAGTCGCCGGAGGAGTAAAAAACACCCCAGGCTGGTGCAAAGTTGGGTGGTTGAGGATCACCTGCCAGATCACCTGCAGGAATTCCGCCAGCTTCTGCCGGGCCTCGTCGCTTCTGCGCAGGTGGGTTAACGGGTGGCGCAGATACTCTGGGGCGATAAAACCCGCATTGATCGCTACCACCAGCTTCGTTTCAGGGACTTTTCGTAAGAACATCTCCAGGCTGGCTGACCAGCGCTGCAAGGCCTGCCTGGCTGCCTGCGGAAAATAAGCTGGATCGGGTTCAAGGTTGCCGCTCGGGAAGATTAATAACGCCCCCCCATCCAGCAGATGGCGAAGCGCGGCGCGGATGGTCGCTACACGAACGCTCATCTC
Organism: Anaerolineales bacterium; assembly: GCA_016935755.1. GTDB lineage: Bacteria > Chloroflexota > Anaerolineae > Anaerolineales > UBA4823 > JAFGQI01. Next base: position 117,160 of record JAFGQI010000076.1, on the reverse strand, counting down.
CCGCGTTGAATAAACAAAATATTCTCTGGTGCTGGGTAAGCTACGGAAGAACGGCAGGCCAGAGACAACAATCTTCAGATCCTCCCGGGGCAGGCTGGCAGCCACTGATAATCCATCATAGGTACCCGGATGGTTGGCGGCGATCAAGAGCGGCCCCTCCACCGGCAAATTTTCCTGCCCCTGCAGGCGGGGAGCAATCGCCCACTTCTGCAGCCAGGTCCGGGCAGTCTGGATAAATCCATTCTGAGCCACCGATTGGTCGAAACCGGCCCCGAGTTGGGCAAAGCGGCTGACAACAGGGGAAAATACGGGCCCGAACCACTTCCGCCATTGGGAGTAAGCCCCCAAGCCCATCGCTTTGAAGATCTCATCAATCAGATACTGTTCGACCTGAGCAGGAGAAGCCGTCTGGGTAACGGCCTGCCAGGATTGATCCGGAAGTTTCTCTTTAGGCTGCATTTCAGCTGCCTCCGATAGAAAGATGCGATCTGAGCTGCCTTGATGATACTACTATTCCTGCAAAATTTGAAGAATTTCTATTACACAGATTCAATCATCAGGCCGACGGGGCAAAAGCCGCCCCAGCGGCAGTCCGCTGGGGCGGCTTTTGCTTTGCCCCCATCTATGCTTGAGGCATCCAGGGGTTTAGATGCCGGCTCGGGAGCCTTTCTTGATCGACCTCATGGCCGCTTGCCTCCTCCCATTCCGGAGGGCCGCTGGGGTCGCTGGCCCAAGCCTTTTTCCAGATCACCCAGGCCGCGCTTGGCATGCGGCACCTGGCCGCGCGCCAGCTGCCCGGTAATTTCGCTGATCTTGCCCGAAAAACCCTGCAGCTTGGGGCCGCCATGCTGGTTCAGCCCGGCGGCTGCGTTTACACCCAGTTGAGCGATGCGGTTCAGCTCATCGCGGGAGAGCTTGTTGTCGCCCAGAGCGCCGCGCACCTCGTCAATGAAGTCAAAGGCAGATAAAAGAGATGAATTCAGATCGGTGGGGATATTATCCGGCTGTAACCCTAAGGCGTGGTTGGCGCGATCTTCACGGCCCTTATGCGCCAGGTTCATCCAGTTTTGGGTGTGGGACTGGATATTCGCCAGCCCCGTCACCGCCTGCTGAGCAGCGTTCTCCAGCTGGTTGATCGTCTCCACCGCCAGGGTTAAGCCCTGGCTGAGGGTATTTTCGATCTCGACCAGGACTGCCGTCATAGCCGCGGTGCTCTCCGCCAGATAGGCCAGTTCCTGCTCGATCTCCTGCAAGGCTGCCAGCGACTCGGTTGCCAGTTCTCCATACAGCGAATAATAAACCTCGAGCAGTTCCTCAGCGTAAGCAATAGCTTGCTCGGCGCCTTGCACGTAGACTTCCACGGTCTGGACTTCGTCACTGGTCATGGCGTCATCGGAGGTCGCCTGGGTGGTGGAGGTGCTGGCCTGGGTAGTGGCAGCCACAGCCTCGTTGACCGCCTGGTTGATCAGCGCTTCCAGCTCTTCTTCGGTCAGTTCCACGTATTCCACCGTGGGGCCAGGGGTAGCCGTAGGCGGGGCGAGGGCAGCGGTAGCCATGATGGCAGCGTCAATGGTGGCCTGCATACCCGCCTGGGCGCTGGCGGTTGCAGCGATAGCGGCGTCGATGGTCGCCTGGTTGTTGGGCGTGGAGGTGGCTGCTGCAGGGGCTGCAGTGGGCGCCGAACTGCCGCAAGCCAGAGCCAGGATCACCAGCAAACTGAGTAAGAACAAAGGGATGGTTTTGCGATTCATGAGATATTCTCCTTTACGATAATGATTTCCGTCCGATGACGATCCGCATCCCATGTTTTGGACGCAGAAGGTCAGAAGGTTGGACGGCGAAGGAACGATGGCCTGGAAGGCGCGAAAAACGTCTTCCATGGATAAAAACATTCTGGGAAAGGCCAGCCAGGAGAAGCGGCCCTGCCACCTGCAGCAGTTCATCCGCCAGAGCTGCTTGCGAGCCAGCCCCAAATGGAAAGAAAGCATACTTCGGCAGGCCGTGTTGAGGTTCAAGCACCCAGCGACCTGGATCAAAGCTCAGCGGATTTGGGAAGAAGCGCGCATCCCGCTGCATCACCCAGGGGCTCATCAGGATCATCCCCCCGGAGGGGACGACATACCCGCAGATCAGGGTATCGCTTACAGCCTGTCGAACCACCAGCCAGGAGGGAGGATACAGGCGCAGGGCCTCATTCACCATTTGTCGGGTCAGAGGCAGCCCCTCCAGGTCGGACAGGGCAGGCAGGCGGCCAGCCAGGGCAGTGCAAATTTCTGTATCCAGCCGCTGCTGAAGCTCAGGCTGGCTGGCGAGCAGAGCCAATGTCCAGGTCAGCGCACAGGCTGCCATTTCGCCAGCCATGCGCCATAAGTGGTTATCGATCAGGGGCAGACTGTTAGCCAGGCAACCCATCTCTGCCTGCAGATCGATCAGGGCACCATCCTGCCAGCTTGCGGCCAGATGAGCGGCTGTTTCGATCAGGCGCGGCGAGGCTTTCTCCAGCATCTGGCGGATATCAGCAGGTTGGGTGGGCTGGTCTTCGGCGGGCCAGGGCTGTGGATTGAGCAGGCCCTGGCAGCAAACAAAGTCATCTTGCCGATCATCCAGCACCAGGCGGATGAAATTGGGGTGGTTGAGCAGGAAAAACGACCGCGAGCCCAGCTGGAAAAAGGCGATATCGCCATGCTGGTGAGCCAGCTGCTCCAGAAAGCGCAGCGGATCATGGCGGATGAGCCAGGCCTGGCGAAAAGCCAGTGGGCTGCTTGAAAATCCAGGGGGGCGCAGGTGCGTGTCCATTGCCCCTGATGATAATCGCACCCCTGAGCTTTGTTAGCCCACCTGAGTAGGGATTTCACCCCCCTCATTCGTAGGGATTCAAGCCGATCTATGGGTTCTATATTTCCGGCAGTTCATCCGGGCTGATTAGTCCATAGCGCACCGCCAGCAGGGCGGCCTGGGTGCGGTCAGCGACATGCAGCTTGCTCAGCACCGTGCTGACATAGCCCTTGACGGTCACCTCGGTCAGGGAGAGCTTCAGCCCGATCTCCTTATTGCTCAGGCCGCGCGCCAGCCAGAGCAGCACATCCCGCTCGCGCGGGGTCAGCTCGGCGAAGGGGTCGGTTGGGGCAGGCATACGCTCCATCAGACGGCGGGCAATCTCCGGGTGAAGCTGCGGCTGTCCCTGCGCCGCCCCGCGGATGGCCTGCACCAGCTCGTCCCCGCTGATATCCTTGAGCAGGTAGCCGGTCACGCCGGTGCGCAGGGCAGCATAGAGGTGAGCATCCTCGCGAAAGCTGGTCAGCACCAGGATCGCCACATCAGGCTGGGCGGCGTGGATGGCAGCGGCAGCCTGGAGGCCATCCATGTCCGGCATCTGCAGATCCAGCAGCAGCACCTGCGGGTGAACCCGCGCCGCCAGCGCAATGGCCTGGCGGCCGCTGCGCGCCTCGCCCAGCAGGGTCATATCCGCCTCGCCCTGGATGGTCATGCGCAGGCCGCGCAGCACGATCTCATGATCGTCGGCAATCGCCACACCAATCTTTGCCTCAGGTTGTGGAGTCATTGCGCTTGCTCCTGAATTGGGATTTTTGCCTCGACCAGCGTCCCTTCTCCTGGTCGAGTCTGGATATGAAGCTCCCCGCCCAGAGCCTCCAGCCGCTCCTGCATACCGCGCAGCCCAAAACCCATCTCTGCAGACCCTGGAAGGTTGAAACCAGCTCCATCGTCCTGCACCCGCAAACGCAGCCAGCCGCCCTCCAGGCTCACCTGGCAGAGCGCCTGCCGCCTGCCGCTGTGCTTGATCACATTGTGCAGCGCCTCGCGGGTCACCTGGAAAAGATCGTGCGCCTGGGTGGCAGGCAGGAACAGCTCAGCCGGGGTTTGCAGATCAACCTCCAGCATGGGCTGGCCTTCCTGGCCCATCTCCCGTTCGAGCTGCTGGCAGTGCTCCTGCAGCAGGCCGACCAGATCTTCCCGCTCTTCGCCAGGCACAGGCGGCGCAGCCGGAGGGACAGGTGCGCGCAGCTGCTGGAGCAGAGCGCGCATCTCGCCCAGAGCCTGCTGGGCAGCCTGTTCCAATTCACTCAACCCCTGGGAGGCGGCCTGCGGATCGCGCCCCACCAGGCCGCGCAGCGCCCGGGCGCTCAGGTTCATGCTGAACAGCGCCTGGGTGACCGAATCGTGCAGTTCGCGCGCCAGGCGCTGGCGCTCGTTGTAAGCCGCCAGGGCGCGCTGCTGCTCCAATACCTGACCGGTGCGCTCGGTCACGCGCTGTTCAAGCTCCCGATTCAGCTGGCGCAGTTCTTCAATCAGATCAGAATAGGCCAACGCCAGGGCCGCCTGCCCGGCCAGGGCCTGCAAGCGGGTTTGCTCATCGCCATCATAGCCTGGCCCCGCCCGGCGCGGCCCCAGCCAGTAGCGTCCCAGAGATTTGCCTCCCACGATCAGCCGGGAATTCCAGGCTGGCTCGCTATCGGCGCGGCCTGGCACATCCGGGGCAGGCGCCAGAGTCAGGCTGGCCCAGGTCGCGCCCAGCCGTCGGGGAAGCTCATCCTGCAGCAGCCGGATCACCTCCTCCCGGCTGACCACCCGCTCCAGAGCAGCCTGCGCCTCGGCGATGGCATGCAGAAAGTTCAGCCGGTCTGGGTACAGCGCCCGGTCGATCCAGGCCTGCAAACGCCGGCGCAGCGGTTCAAAAGCCAGGGCGGCGATCAGCAGGCTGAGCAGGGCGGCCAGGCGCGGGAAATCCGGCCAGGCTTCCACCAGGCGGGCGGACAGCCCGACCGTCAGCCCCAAATACAACACCAGCAGCAGGATAGACAGCACGGTATAGGCCAGCGCCCGGCGCAGGGCGTTATCGATGCCGAACAGGTCATGGCGCAAGACAGCGTAGGTGATGCCCGCCGGAACCAGGATTTGGGCTGCCAGGAACAGGTTGTAGGGCATGATCTCCACCTGCAGGGCCAGGCCGATCGGGCGCAGCAGCGCCGGGATTTCGGCCAGCGCCACGCTGGCAAAGAGCAGGCGCGCCTGCTGGGCGGCGCGCCGGTTATCAGGTTGGGTATCCCGGCTGGCGCGCAGGAGCAGGTAGAAGGCGGCGACGACCAGGCCAATCATCCAGAGCAGCAGAAAGCCGAAGGTCGCCACGCGCACGGCTTTGATATTGACCCACAGCAGAATGGCCAGGCTGCCCAGGCTGAGGGCGTAGACCCCTGCCAGCAGGCGGTCGGAGATCGGGCTGCGCAGGGGGAAGCGGGCGGTGAGATGGAACGCCAGCGGCCCCAGCAGCGCCCCATTGACCAGGCGGTAGATCAGGTAGCCGGGCAGTTCATTGAAAGGATGAGCAATCAGCGGCTGGGGCAGGTCAGCCGGGGAAACCGGGGTGAGCAGGATGCCCGCCAGGATGGCTGCCAGGGCGCCCGCCAGCATATGCTCCAGGCTGGGGCGCAGCAGGGCAGGCAGCAGACCGCTGAACAGCACCAGGATGGCGACGACCGCGGAAAAAGGGGTGTAGGGAACGGCAGGCCGGTCTGGAACATAGAACAGAAAAACCACCAGCAAAACCGCCTCCAGGATCAGGAACAGGAAGAGCGGCCACAGACGCAGATGGCGAGTTGAAAACAATCCCACAGCTACAACAGACCCTCGGCAAACTGCAAAAACCGGTAAACATCGGCAAAATTGCTCGCCAGCCCCAGCGAGATGCGCACCGCCCCGGAGCTTTTGCCGTCGATGCACAGGCGGAAGTCGTCCAGCGTCAGGCGGTCATTCGAACGGGTGAAGCAGGCCGCCAGCTCAGGCTGCGAAATCCCCAGGGCGATCTCCCCCGCCCCCGGGTTGCAGAAGCAGCCGGTGCGCAGGGAGATGTTAGCCTGGTTCGCCAGCGCCTCGATGCGGCGGTGATCAATGGCGCGCCCGGAAGACTCGAAAAAATTGAGCGTCAGGGTGCCGCCGCGCCGCTCGATGCTGGTCGGGCCATACAGCCGGATGAGCGCCTGCCCGTTGGCATGGCGCAGATCGAGCAGATGCTCCAGCAGCCAGCCTGTCAGGCAGCGCACCCGCTCGTGGATGAGCTCCAACCCAATCGTCCCCAGATGGTTTAGGCCAATCTCGACCGCGGGTAAGTTCAAATAGTTGACCGTGCCTTCTTCGAAGGCGGCCTCGCCGGGCGCCAGGTAGTATTTATCGCCCTGCACCGAGGCGACGGTGATGGTGCCGCCGGCGAACCAGGGACGGTGCAGCTTTTCCAGCGCTGCGCGGCGCGCCAGCAGACAGCCCACCCCGGTGGGATAGCCGAACATCTTGTAGAACGAGAGCGGCACGAAATCGGGCTGCCAGCGGCCCAAATCCAGCCGGTTGGTCGGGGCGAAGGCGGCCGCGTCCAGCATCACCATCCAGTCCTGCTCCTGGGCGCGGGCGATCCATTCCAGGGGGTGCTGCACACCCGAGAAGTTGGACTGGGCTGGGAAGGCGAATAAGTTGCTGCCCCCTGGCATCGCCAGGTTCAGAAAACCCTGCAGGCATTCCTCATCTATACGCATGTCAGGCAGCTGCACCGGGATGTAGGTGATCTCGGCGCCGTGGGCGCGGGCAAACTCACGGATGCCGTTGACCGAGTTATGGTTGTCGAAGGTCAGCAGGTAGTGATCGCCCGGCCCAAAGGGGAAGGACTCGCCCACCAGCTTGAGGGCGCTGCTGGCGTTGGCGGTGAAGATGGCGGCGTATTCATCCGGAGCGGCGTTGAAGAAGCGCAGCACCGCCTGGCGCGCCTGTTCCACCAGGCGGGTGGACAGGTCGGAGGCCGGGCTGGTGGAATGCGGGTTGCCGAAGACATGCTGGCGCAGCAATTCGATATGCTGGCGCAGCTGTGTCTCGGCGTACAGCCCGCCGCCGGTGTAATCCAGGTAGACCTGCCCGGCCGCATCCAGGCGGGCGTATTCGCCCTGGCGCAGATCGTCCAGGGAGCGGGTGTCCAGATAGCTGGGATAGGATTGCAGGAAGTCCTGGTAGGCTGATTCCAGTGGGGGTAAGGAGGAGGTAGATGTCATGGCGTCGCTTTTGTTTTCTCCAGTAGGCTGCCGGTCTGCAGCGCAGGCGGCGGTTGGGATGGGAGGTATTATAAACCAGATATATCAGCCCGCAATTCATTCGCTGGCAGCGGCAGGCCTTGGGCGCACACAATGCGCCCCTACCCGATATGCCCGTCGTAGGGGCGGACGGAGTCCGCCCAGCCTGAACCCGCACAGATTAAAACCCGGCGCTGGCGCTGCGGCATGCCAAACCCTTCGGTTTTTTGTACCAGCCCGCAATCCATTCGCGGGCGGGGATGCTTGGACAACGGATTTTTGGAACGGATTGAGCGGATTTCACCAGCGCGCCATCCGTGCAATCCGTGGGTAATCCGTTGTCAGCTGCTCTTTTCTTTGACGGCGGCAGCCCAGGCGCCCCTGGGGGCGGACCGCGTACCGGCACGAACCCGCACGGGTTGAAACCCGGCGCTGGTACACCATGCCCACCCAGGTGGGCTGCTGCAGCATGCTTGAGCATGCTTCCCATATCAGCCCGCAATTCATTCGCGGACGGCGGTAGGCCCTGCGCCTTACCCCGCATACCCGGCGGCGAGAGCCATCAACGAATGCAAAACGAATAAACGAATTCCGACCGTCTTTATTCGTTTATTCGTTTGCTCTTTTCGTTGACGGCCGTTGGGGGGCAAGCCCCCCCCGGTCAGAAGTTCAGAAAACAGAAGTCCAGCATCTCAGCGTCCTGGCAGCACACTAACCCCACAACGGAACCCGATGTAGATGGCCTGACCGTCGGGGGAGCCGGTGCCGCGGATCGCCACGCGCAGGTAGTTAGGACCCAAATACCAGCCACCCCCGCGCAGCACCCGATAAGACCCAGAATCCGGCCCCTGCGGATTGCTGTCAGGCGAGCTGCTGTAATAGTTATCATCGTACCAATCCCAGACCCACTCCCAGACATTGCCGGCCATATCGTACAGCCCATAGCCGTTGGCCGGGTAGCTGCCCACCCGGCGGGTGTCGTTCACACAGCCATAATAATTAGCCCGCGAACAATCTGGGATTACATTTCCCCAGGGATATTCCCCTCCCTTCAGCCCGCCGCGGGCGGCTTTCTCCCACTCCGCCTCGGTGGGCAGGCGCGCCCCGCGCCAATCCTCGCAGAAGGTTCTGGCCTGCTCCCAATCCACATAGATCACCGGGTAGTCAGCAAAGTCAGAATCGCCGTAATAGCTTCTACGTTCGTAAGAACTGTAACTATCCGGCGCTGTGCAAACCCCCGCCTGGACGCATTTTTCATACTGGACGTTGGTCACTTCGTACATATCCATATAGAAGGCATCCAGGTAGACGGTATGCACCGGCTTCTCGCTGTCCCCGCCATTCTCGCTGCCCATCTGGAACTCCCCGGCTGGGATGAGCGCCATCGGAACACCTTTTTCATCCCGATAATCTGCCGTGAGTGTGGTCAGTAAAATTTTTCCTCCCAAAGCGCTGTACCAGATGAATAACAGGCAGATCAAGCCCAGAACAGCTATACCCACCAGCGCCCTGACCAGAACTTTGCGGGAAATCCGAGGCCGGAACCGGCGCGGCGTTCGCGATCGCCCTGCCACAGCCGGGCCAGATGGTACTACCTCGGTGGGTTGAAGCGGCGTTTGGTACTGCGGAGGGGCTGCCTGGGGAAGCCTGGGCGTCGGCGAAGAAACAGCCGCCGGCCTGGCAACCGGAGTCAAAGCTTGCCGAAATTCCGCCACACCGGCATAGCGCTGCGCCCGGCTGATCTGGGTGGCCTTCTCGATCGCCGCGCTGACCTCTTTGCGCAGGGCCGGGTTCAGCCGGATGGCGGGAGGCGGGACGGGCGCGTCCCCGCTCATGATGTCCACGCTGTCCGGCATGGCCCTGCCGGTCAGCAGGGCGTATAACGTCGCCCCCAGGGCGTAGATGTCCGAGCGGGCGTCGGTGCTGCCCTGCCCGTACTGCTCGGGCGGCGAGTAGCCCGGAGTGACCGCCCGCGCCCCGGACATGGTGCGCAGGTTGGGGTCGTACAGCTTGGCGATGCCGAAATCCACCAGCATGGCGCGCCCCTGCGGGGTGATGCGGATATTGGCCGGTTTGATGTCGCGGTGGATCACCGGTGGGGTCTGCTGGTGTAAATATTCCAGCGCCTCGCAGACCTGCAGAATCCAGGGCAGCACCTGCGCCTCGGGCAGCGGCCCGCCCGCCTGGGTCAGCTTCTCCTGCAGATCCTCGCCCTCCACGTAGTCCATCACCAGGTACTGGCCCTGCCCCGGCACAATGAAGGTGTCGCTGACCCGTGGCAGGTTGGCGTGCACCAGATTGGCCAGCAGCTTGGCCTCGCGCAGAAACTGGCGCTGCGCCTCCGGCGAGACATCCAGGTTCTCCTTGATGGCGCAGGGACGCTCCAGCAGGGTGTCCCAGCCGCGGTAGACCGCCCCGAAGCCGCCCTGCCCCAGCAGGCGCACCACCCGGTAGCGGTTGTTGAGCATTTCTCCGGTAGATAGGGTCATCCTTTGCCTCCTGGTCTCTGGAACCTGCCGTCATCTGAGGAGGGCGTCCTGGTGGGCGGCGGGGCGGCGGTCGCCTCCGGCAGGCTGGTCACATCGTGATCGAAAATCACCGCCGTCAGGATGATCCAGCCCTGCGAGCCATCCTCCAGCAGCACCAGCAGCCAGCTGCCCGCCCGGCTGCGCCCCATCACCTGCAGCTCCACCCCCTTGAGCACAATCTTCATCACCGGGTAATCGTTATCCGGCCCGGTGCGGATGTTGGCCGAATTGGCCCCCACAATGGCGATGGGCAGGGAGTTGACCGTCGGGCTGGGGGTGACCTCCAGGGTGGCGGTCGAGGTGCTGGAGGGCAGGAGGGGCGTCTTGCTGGGCAGCGCGGTGGGAGAAGGCGCCAGGGTTGGCAGGACGGTCGGGGCTGGGGCGTCGACCGGCTCGGTGCGCCCCAGGGTGGGGGTGAGGCTGGGGAGCGGGGTGAGGGTGGCGGCTGCCGCCAGCGAGCCATCCACCCCGGCCAGGATTTGATAGCCAGCCACAAAACCCAGCCCCAGCATAACCATCAGCCAGGCGGCCGCGCCCAGAATCAGCCAGCGCTTCTGGGCGGAGGTCAGCCGCGGCAGGGCGCGCTTCGGCTGCGGCTTACTTTGCAGAGCAGGAGCAGCAGGCGGGGGGCTGTTCAGGGCGGCCTGGAACTGCTCCACGCTGGCGAAGCGCAGGTTGCGGTCGGCCTGCAGGCCGCGCTCGATCGCCTCTGCCACGGCGGGCGAGACGGCCGGGTTGAGCGACCGCGCCGGCTGCCGCTGCGGGCCGTTCTTACCCACCAGCAGCACGCTCTCCGGCGGGCGTACGCCGGTCAGCAGGGTGTACAGCGTCGCCGCCAGGGAATACAGGTCGCTGCGCGGGTCGGTCAGGCCCTGGCTGTACTGCTCGGGCGGGGAGTAGCCGGGGGTGACGGCGCGCGCCCCGCCGGTGGTCAGCGCCTGGGGGTCGTACAGCTTGGCGATGCCGAAATCCACCAGCACGGCCTTGCCCTGGGGGGTGATCTTGATGTTGGCGGGCTTGATGTCGCGGTGGATGACTGGCGGGGTCTGGGAATGGATGTAGCTCAGCGCCTGGCAGACCTGCTCGATCCAGGGCAGCACCTGCGCCTCAGGCAGCGGCCCGCCGGATTTCTCCAGCAGGCTCTGCAGGTCTTCCCCCTCAATATAATCCATCACCAGGTATTGGCCCTGCCCGGGCAGGATGAAGTAATCCTTGACCAGCGGCAGGTTGGGATGGCGCAGATTGTGCAGGATCTGCGCCTCGCGCAAAAACTGGCGCTGCGCCTCCGGCGAGGTCTCGCGGTTCTCTTTGATCGCGCAGGGCAGCTGGAAATTATTATCCCAGGCAAGGTAAACCGCGCCAAAGCCGCCCTGGCCGAGCAGTTTGTCGATGCGATAGCGATTGTTGAGCGCCTGGCCCAGCGGAACGGCCATATCCCTCCCAAGAAATTTGAAGATCAGCTGTGAGGAGCTATGCTAACCATGCTCTGCCAATTATAACCGCCTGCTGGCGGAAATAGTCCTATTACCCCTCCTGCTCCAGATCGTCTTCCGGCCCCACCAGCACCTCGCGCTCCTTGCCGCCGTGGACCGCCGGGCCGATCACGCCCAGCTCCTCCAGCTCGTCCACCAGGCGGGCGGCGCGCGGGTAGCCGACGCGCAGCCGGCGCTGCAGCAGCGAAGCGCTGGCGCGCTGCTCCTGGCGCACCACCTCAATCGCTTTTTCCACCAGGTTATCGCGATCCGCCAGCACCTGCTCCTGAGCCATCATCTCCTCCCAGGGCGGGGTCTCGGCCTGCTCGGGGGCGGGCAGGGCTTTCTGCCAGAAGGTGATCACCCGCTCCACCTCCTGATCGCTGACCATCACCCCCTGCACGCGGATGGGCGCGGCGGCTTCCGGCGGCTGGAAGAGCATGTCGCCGCGGCCCAGCAGGGTCTCGGCGCCGCCGGAGTCCAGGATGACGCGCGAATCGATGGCCGAGGCCACGGCAAAGGAGATGCGCGCCGGGAAGTTGGCCTTGATCAGCCCGGTGACCACATCCGTGCTGGGACGCTGGGTCGCCAGCACCAGGTGGATGCCGGTGGCGCGCGCCATCTGCGCCAGGCGCACCAGGTTGTGCTCGGTCTGGTCGGGAGCCGACATCATCAGATCGGCCAGCTCGTCAATCATCACCACGATGCGCGGCAGGGGCTGCTCGCCCTTGCGGCGGCGGATCTTGCGGTTGTAGCTGTCGATATTGCGCGAGCGGGAGGCTTCCAGCACCTTGTAGCGGCGATCCATCTCCGCCACCGTCCAGCGCAGCACCGCCAGGATGCGCTCCAGGTCGGTCTCCACCTTGCCCAGCAGGTGCGGTAGACCGTTGAAGCGCACCAGCTCGACCATCTTGGGGTCGATCATCACCAGGCGCAGGTCTTCGGGCAGGTTGTTCATCACCAGGCAGGCGGTCAGGGCGGCGATGCAGACCGATTTGCCCGAGCCGGTGGTGCCAGCGATCAGCAAATGCGGCATGCGCCCCAAATCCGCTACCACCGGCGCGCCGGAGACATCCCGCCCCAGGGCGATGGCTAACTGCGAGCCGACCTTGTAGAAAATCTCCGACTCCAGCACCGGGCGCAAGCGCACGATGGAGGCGCGCGCATTGGGCACTTCGATGCCCACATAGGGCCGCCCCGGCACAGGCGCTTCGATGCGCAGGCGTTCCGCCGCCAGGGCCAGGGCCAGATCGCGCCCCAGGCCTGAAATCTGCGAGACGCGCACCTTGTGGCGGGTGGCGGCTTCGATTTCGTCGCCGTTCTTCTCCTTGTCCAGGTAGCCCGGTTCCACCGCGAACTGGGTCACGGTGGGGCCGACGCGAAAGCCGACCACATGGGCGGGGATGCCGAAATCCGCCAGGGTCTTCTCGATCAGCCCGGCGGTGGTGTTGATATCGCGCTCATCGGCGCGGTTGAACTGTTCATTGACCAGCAGCTCCAGCGGAGGCAGGTGGTCGCTGCGTTCAGGCAGCGCGGTTGGAGAAGCGGGTTGGCCCTGGTCGAGGCGAAAATTCTTGCGGAATTCGGGCGGCAAGGCCGTGCGCCGTTTGCGCGCCGCGGCTGTCGCAGAGATCGCCTCAGGAGATTGGAGAGGCGCTTCGCTGACCACCGGCCCGATCCCGTTCATCCCTGCCGGTAAAGACCGCGACTGGCGGCGGCTCCAGGCTATCAAGGGCTTATGCAGCCCCAACGCAAAGATCAAGAAAATGATCAGCAAGGCGCCGTATACCAACCCCTGCCAGATTAGCCCCCCCAGCCCGATGGGCGCCAGGGCCACGCGCAGCAGTTCGACCAGCGCCCAGCCGAGCCTGCCCCCATCCAGGCCTTGTTCGGCCCGTGTCAGATCAGCCCCGCCCACTACCGACAGGAAAGCCAGCGAGGCAAACGCGATCCCTTCGAAAAGCAGCAGGCGCCCCCAATCCACAGCCGTCGGTTTGCGCTGAGCAGTTCCACTGCGGCGGCGCAGCAGCCACACGCCGAGCACGAAGATCAGGACGACAGCATACAGGCTGCCCCAGCCCAGCCAGAGCTTCAAAAAGCCCGCCCAGGCAGACAGCAGGCCGCCCGCCAGGCCTGGCGCGACGATCCCCAGCAAGGTCATCAAGGCCAGCGCCAGGCAGACCACTCCGCCAATTTCGCTAAAAAAGCGCTGAAAACGGCCCAGCAGACGCAGCAGGCTCTCCCACCGGCCAGGCGGCGGCGCGGAGGCCTGTGCAGGCGGGATGAACTTTTTCTCAGCCATCTCCACCCACCTCCAGTTCTTCTTCTAACGGCCCGGATTGGATGAAATGACGCCGGTAAAATTCTGCCCGCTCCAGACCAGAGTGGTCGCGCAGGGCATAGATTTGCTGGCGAGTCATCTGCGAGTCGAAACGCCAGCCTGAACTCTGCCGCCAGGCGACCCCATGCGCCAGCCCCTGCCGGACATGCTCCAGCCGGCAGCGGTGCTCGGGTTGGAGGTCGTCTGGCAGCGCGTCCAGAGGGAAGAAGCGCGCCCCGGTCGTCTCGCTGGTGTGCTGGCGCAAACTGCCGCCGGTTGCATTGCCTATAAATACAGCCACATGCAGCCCGCGCTGGAACCAGCCAGGGTCAGAATACACCCCCAGCAGGCGGCTCAGGCGCACCTCCAGCCCGCTCTCTTCATAGACCTCCCGGCGGGCGGCCTGCGCCAGGGTTTCGCCAGCCTCAACGCGCCCCCCTGGCAGCGCCCAAAGATCGAAATCCTCGCGGCGGACGAGCAAAACTTTGCCATCCTGCAGGACTGCCGTGTTAACTCGAATGGCAGGCTCCTGCGCTCCGAGGCTCTCGTCAGATGCGTGCACCGAGGATGCCTCAATCCCCCTCCCGTTCAGACCGGGAACCTCGCAGACATCGCCTTCTTCGCCTGGCTGGCCAAAAAAGCGCAGGTAAAAATCTCGCCGGCTCAGCCCGGATTGGTCGCGCTGCTGCAGGACATCCTTCATCGTGTAATCTGGCGGGAAGAGCCACTCGCGGCTGTGCCGCCAGGCGACGCCAGTGATGGATTCATCCAGCGCGTCAGTGATGCGCCGGGGCATCCAGGGGACGAGGGGAGTGGGCAGATCAGTGGGTGAAAAGAAGTCGATACCAATCACTTCTCCTGCCTGTGGACTGGGCTTGCCTGACAATGGGCGGGCGGCGAAAAGGAAGATATGCCCACCCCACTGCCCGCTGCGCGGGCGCGAGTAAGCCCCCACCAGGCGGGTCAGTTCCACTTGCAAGCCAGTTTCCTCCCAGGCTTCGCGCACAGCGGCCTGGGCAGCACTTTCGCCTGGGTCAATCCCGCCGCCAGGCAGGCACCAGACTTCGAAATCTTCTCGCTGGGTGAGCAAGATCTTGCCCTGATCAATGATCGCTACGTTCACGCCAAGAGTGGATGGCATCTTGATATTCCCGGTTAAGTTTCTGCGCTTTCCATCGCCTCTCCGTTCCTGGGAGAGGCTTCGCTGCGCGAGGCGATATAAATACCGCTCAAGATAAGTATAGCACCAAAAATCTTGATCGCTGTGGGGGCCTCGTCCAGGAAGATATAGGCCAGGATGGTCGAACCAATGGGTTCGCCCAGCAGAGCAATCGAGACATACGCGGCTGAAAGATAGCCCAAGGCCCAATTGAAAGAGGAATGACCCAGCAGCTGCGGCACCAGGGCCAGCAGGATGAACCAGATATAGGTCATGCCCGAGTAGCCCAGGGGCGTCTGCCCCGCGCCCAGCATGATGACCACCAGCACCACCGCCGCCATGCCGTAGACCACAAAGATATAGCTGAGCAGGGATACCCTGGCGCGCAGCCTGCGCCCGATGATGATGTAGCAGGCTGCCATGAGCGCCCCAGCCAGAGCCAGCAGGTCGCCCAGGAAGGCCTGACCCTGGAAGAACTCGGCTGCAGATGGGCAGACCAGGCGGCCCGCCTGTAGGAGGCAGGCGTCGCTCATCCCCACCACCACACCTCCAGCCAGCGCCAGCGCCATGCCGATCAGCACCAGACGGCTGATCGATTCTTTCAACGTGAGCGGGGCGAGCAGCGCTACCCACAGCGGCGTGGTGGTCACCAGCACCACCGAACTGGCAACAGTGGTATATTCCAGCGAGGAAATCCAGGTGGCAAAATGCAGCGCCAGGAAGAAACCAGACAGCAGCGCCAACCGCAGGTCGCCAGCGCTCAGGCGGCGCAGCTCCGCCCGGCGCCACTTCAGCACGATAGGCGCCAGCACTAGGCTGGCGATGGTCAGCCGGCTGGCGGCGATCACCAGAGAGGGCGCCTCCTGCTGGGCGTAACGGATGAAGACCGAGGCGGTCGATACCGCCAGCAGGCCAAAAAATAAGCCGGGCAGAGGTGGGATAGCCGGTTTTTTGTCCATCAGCATATTTGTCGAATTGTATCAGCAGTTCAGACAAAAAGACTCATCATTTTCTTATATTAAATACCTTGACAATACTTATACAAAAAGATATAATCTTTACCAACATTAGCTGATTAGTTTATTACGCTCAGGTCAAGGCCTGTTCGATCAAGAAAAAAAGGAGAGCCACATGTCATTTCAATTACCATCTTTACCCTACGCATTTGATGCGCTTGAACCATCCATCGACGCCCGCACCATGGAAATTCACCATGGCAAGCACCACGCGGCGTACGTTAGCAACCTGAACGCAGCCCTGGAAAAGCACCCAGAGCTGTCCGCTAAGACGCTCGAAGATCTGGTGGGAGATCTGGCTGGCGTGCCGGAAGATATCCGCACAGCAGTGCGCAACAACGGCGGCGGTCATTTCAACCACACTCTGTTCTGGCATCTGATGGCGCCCAATGCCGGCGGCGAACCTCAGGGTGAACTCGCTACAGCCATTGCCAGCGCCTTCGGTAGCATCGCCACCTTCAAAGAAACCTTCGAGAAAGCCGCCATGGGCCGCTTTGGCAGCGGGTGGGCCTGGCTGGGCTTTCAGAATGGACGCCTGGCGGTCATCTCCATGCCCAACCAAGACGTGCCGATGATGGAAGGGTTGAAACCCCTGCTGGGCATTGATGTCTGGGAGCACGCCTACTATCTCAAGTACCAGAACCGCCGGGCGGAATATGTCGCCAACTGGTGGAACGTGGTCAACTGGGCCGAAGTAGCCCGCCGGTTTGCCGCTCTCAAGTAGCAGATCAATATATCCGATAACCGAAGAGTGCAGGCAGTTGTCTGCACTCTTTTGATTCTGATGATATTTATCCCACCTAGATTATGACATCCTCTGCTTGACAAAGGTCATCGGGAAGACTAAAATCTTTGATAGAATGATGTCAGCTTATCATTTGCTGACATCGAAAATATTCAACCATCCAAAAAATATTCAAACCTACAGGAGGAAGAAATCACATGAGTCATATTATCACCAGCCTTTGTTTGCGTGACTCCGGTTGTGTAGAAGTCTGCCCGGTCGAGTGCATTGTTCCTGGGAAGCCCGTTGACAAGTGGCCCTGGTACTACATTGACCCTGATACCTGCATTGACTGCGGCGCCTGCATTCCCGAGTGCCCCTGGGAAGCCATCTTCCCCGAAGACGAGGTTCCAGCTGCCTACACCGCCAAGGGCGGCGAGTATATCAGCCGCCTGGGCTTGACTGAGCACTACGAAGGCACCAATCACCACGGCGAAGCTGTTGTTCTGGACTGCGCCAAGAAACTCACTGCTGGCGAGGTGGTTGACCTGACCCAGGATATTCAAGCCAACTACGATTATTTCCAGAAGGGTCCTGGCTACAAAGCTCTGGAGTAAATCCCTGAAATCAAAAAAAGGCAGCCACCGGGCTGCCTTTTTGATTCAAACAAGATTACTGCGTTTTCAGCTCCAGATTTCCTGCCCCCATATCCACGTTGATGGTCAACAGAGGCCCCTGACCCTGCATAACATATTGATTTCCTGTGTGATCCCAGTCCTTCGAGACATCAATGTTAGCCAGCCCCCCTTTGAAGATTAGCTTGACATTCATATCTTTTGGAACGATGATAACTACATGGCTGATGCCTGCTTCGACGGTAGCCACCGCATCCATGCGCAATTTGCCGCTGAAATCCAGGGTGTAATCACCAGCGCCGCCGCGAAAAATCATCGATTTGAAGTTGGCGTTCGATAAGCCTTTCAGTTTGACATTGGAGGCGCCAGTGGAATAGCGCAGCGAATCCATCTCGATCAGGTTAGGTTCGGAGAACGCCAGGCTCACATCCGAGGCGCCGTCACTGATGTCCAGGGACTGCAGCGAGAGACCGCCCAATTCATAACTGCCCTGGTAAGCGCCAGCGCTGATCGTCAGATGCATCGGCATATCACCCAGCTTCAAATCCCACTCATTTTTTATCTCGTTATCAAAATTGGGGATACCTCCCAGTTCCAGATTGCCGGTCGTAAGCTTGATTTTATTGCCATCTTCACTCAGGTTGGGTTTAAAATCTTCCACATTGTAAATCGCTTTACCGCTGATTAAGGCAGCCTGGGCTCCCGGGGCGATGGCCAGTTCGCCCGCCCCAAAGGATAGGCTGACATCGGCGGAAGCGGCATCGGGTTCTTTGACCAGGATTTCTTGCTCCTGGGTGGGGCCAGCGGTGACCTGGTCGACGGGCAGGTTGATCGTCAGGCTGCAAGCCATAGACACCAGCGCCAGGGTCATACAAAAGACAAAGATTGGTTTACGTAACATATGCACCTCCAATATTTCAGGATAATTCCTTACTGTAACTACTATACGTGATTAACAGATTATGGTCGCGTGATCAGCGATCCCTCAGCAGCCGGCCAGAGAGGTTAACCACCAGCCCCAGGAATGCATACACCAATCCCACGAAAAGCAAGCCAAACTTGACCAAGGCGCACCAACGGGCGATTTCGGGCCAGGGGGATGCCACCGTTCCAAGCATAATCACCGTCAGGGCCAGGTTTTCAATCGCGTCCAGGGCCGCCGCCAGCCACAGGCCCCAGGCCAGCCAGACGCCTAAACCAGATAGCGGCCAGCGCTGCCGCAGCAGCGCATCTCCTGCCCAGATGCAGCCCAGACCGACGGTAGTCGAATAGGCAGCCATGAACAGGTAATCCAGGCCCAGGCCAAAGGCGGCAGCCAGCTTCGCTTTTTGATCCCAGGAATCGAGCATGGCCTGCGCTTGAAGCGGGCTGCCCGCCAGTTCATACGATACGATGCCCAGAGGCGCAGCCGGCGTCGCCAGGGAAGCGCCGGTGAGGTTAAAAACAACCATCAGCGCCAGGGTCAGGGCCAACAGCAACCAGAACACCTTAGAGCGCCATTCGAGCGGGATATTCTCAAGCGGGTGATGCATTTGATACCTCCTCAGTGCCAGGCAAGATCAGTTCAGCTGGATGTTCCTGATCATGATACAGAGTCTGTTCAGCTTTAAGCATGCGCACACCCGTCAGCACAGGCTCACCTGTGCCCAGATTGCGGTTCCAGCGCGGGTGCGCTCCGCTGGAGACCTGCAGACGCAGACAATGCCCTGGCAAGAAACAGTAGGCCGTCGGCCAAAGTTCCACCTGCAGCCGCAAACTGCCATCCGGCTGGGGTACGCCCAAGCCTGGTCTCAGGCGCAGCAAACCATCGCAGACATTCAGCGAGCGACCAGCCGGGGTTACATCACACAGCCGGGCAAAGAAATCGGTGTATTCCAGGCTGGAGCGCACATACAGCACCAGTTGCACTGGGCCGATGATCTCCAGTTCCTTCTCCAGGATAGATGAGGTATAGGTTATGACATCCGCCCTCTTCTCCAGGGTGCGGTTATCCACCACACCACCCTGCCAGGTCATTAATGCACCCCCCAGGGAGGGGGTGGGATGAGCAGGGTCATAGGTATAGGTATCGGGGGGAGAGCTTTCTGCAGGAGCATCCAGCAGCAGCCGCCCGCTACAGGCAGGCCGTCCATCTTGCGCGGCGTGCAGATAATACCGTACCGGGTTGGAGAATGGAGGCCAGCTTTCCATCTCTCGCCACTGGTTCTTGCCCATCACATAGATGCGCACCGGATTCTCCCGCAGCCCGCTGCGATCTCCCTTCAAGCAGGCATCGAACCAGGTCAGCCCCTGGCGCAGGGTCTCCCACAGGCACTCCAGATCGAGATGATTCCAGGGTCCAATCGTCAGGTAGGGGTGCTGCCCGCTGAGGCGCATATCTTCGTAATCTGCTAGCAGCTGGCGCAGCAGAAAATCCTGCCATCCGGAGACCAGGTGCACAGCCGCGGTCAGATGCTTAACCCTGGGAGAGGGAACTGCCTGATTCGTAGGAGCAGTCTGGGCATCCAGGCCCCTCAGCACATCCTGATAATAGGGGATGCTTCTCCCGGTCGCGACCTGATCAGCCTCTCCCAGGGGCAGGCGCCGGGCAGCACGCTGCAGGCGGCGCTCTTGCAAGGCTGCGTTGAAACGCCAGGTCTGGAATATGCCAGTGCGACCCTTCAAACGATCCATGTCATCCATTTGAATGAACCAGCGCAGCAGCATATCCAGCCCCAGGGCGCCATCCTGGCGATCCGCCTGTGGAAGCTGCGAGCCTGTTACTGCGGGCAGCAGCGCCTTCAGATAGAGCGGCGCGCCGGGGGCGATTGCCCACTGCACATAACCCAAATAGCTCTGGCCCCACATGCCTAAAACGCCGTTGAACCAGGCCTGCTTCTCGAGCCAGTCCAGAGTTGTTCTCCCATCGCTTTCTTCGTGGACGAAAGGCTCAAATTCACCCTGCGAATCGAAGCGGCCGCGCACATCCTGCACCAGCACGTTGTAACCGCGCTCAGCAAAGCGCCGGGCAATGAAATCGGGCATCACCCCGCTCAGGCCAGCTGCCTGACTGCGCCCGTAAGGCGTGCGGATCAAAACTGTCGGGTAAAGCCGTGTGCTGCTGGGGGCATAATGGTCAGCAGCCAGTTGGACACCATCGGGCATAGCGATTTTCAGCCCACGCCGGACAGTGACTGCATGGCGATGCGGGCGTAAGCCCAACCAGTAGCCAAGCAGATGGCGGCGGAAACGATACAATCCCAGACCCAGCAGCGCCAGGCCAAGGAAGCCCAGCGATTGTCGCCTGCGCATATCAATACCTCCTGATTTAGGCGCGATTTTGCACTGCCTAAGTATCCCACAGGCTGAATTCCTGAGCAAGATCAAAACCGACCCTTGCATATCCCATTGAAATGCGGCACAATATCAGCTGTAGGAGTTACGCACTTCAGGGGAAAAACTAACTGCGTAAGTCCTGCGCAATATAAAATATGGAGGCATCGGATGACTGAAAAACCCACACCTGAAGAGGATCTGGCGGATGAGTTCCGTTCCCTGGGCAAGAACCTGGTCGAAGCATTACGCTCTGCCTGGGATTCCCCTGAGCGCAGGCGCTTGCAGCAGGAGTTGGAGACGAACCTAACTGAACTGGGCGCGACGCTGAAACAAGAAGCCGACAATTTTACCAGCAGCCCCTCCGGGCAGCAGCTGCGCGTCGATGTGGAACAACTGGGAGAGCAGCTGCGCAATGGAGAAGCCCAACAGCGCGCCCGCCAGGAACTGTTTACTGTCCTGCGCACAATCAACACCGAACTGCAAAAAGCCATCGATAACTGGTCAAAACCGCCCTCTGGCGAAGAGCCAGGTGCCCCGCCCGATTCTTCGAACGGTCAACCGTGACTCGCATTCTTCTCGTTCGTCACGGCCAAACCGAATGGAATCGCGTTGAGCGTTTCCGCGGCCGGGCTGATGTCCCCTTGAATGATGTGGGGCTGGCTCAGGCTGAAGCCACCGGGCAGCGTGTGGCGAAAGAATGGCAGCTCACAGCGATTTACTCCAGCCCGCTCGTACGCGCCGTCAAAACAGCACAAGCAATTGCGGTGCATTTTGACCTGCCAGTACAGATCCACCCAGATTTAGCCGATATTGATTATGGCGACTGGCAAGGGATGACCCCAGAGGATGCCCGGCAGCGCTGGCCAGATCAAATTGATAACTGGTACAACCATCCAGAACGGACACGCATTCCCGGCGGTGAAACCCTGGCAGATTTGCGTGGGCGCGCCATGAGTGTTGTCGATGAGCTGGTAGAAAAACATCCCAATGAAACCATTGCGATCGTTGGACACACGGTCATCAACCGCATCATTCTGCTGGGGATATTAGGGTTAGGGAACCGGCGCTTCTGGCGGCTGCACCAGGATACCTGCGCTATTAACGTCATCCAGGCTGAAGCAGGCGAATTCACCCTGGTGTCGATGAACGATACCTGTCATTTACACGGCTGATCCGAGCTTTACTACTCTCATGCGGTAAATACCTCCCCCATTTCAGCATGGAGTATAATACATTGAATTTTCGCTCGGGCCTATTTTGATCCAACTACGAGCGCAAATACATCGACGGGTATTCCCGGCATTCAGGATGAAAGCGGATGGAATTTAAAAGTATTGCTGGCTTGCTCTGCCAGGGCATTCTGTATTACCTGCTCTTTCTGCTGCTGCTGCTGGCAGCCGCCTCCCTGACTGGGCGAACACAACGCGCTTACCCAACCATCGCGCCGGATTACACCCTGGAAATTGCTGGTGACCGCATCGATGTCCACGACCTGGCGATCGCCTATCAGCCGATCATGCACCTGCGCCCGGAGATACTCTCTCCACCCCTGCTTTGGGTGTGGTACGAAGCAGTCTCCGCCGGAGACAACCTGGATCTGGTGTATTATCATGTTTGGGAAAATGAAATCCATCCCAACCCCATCATCCACAAAGCCTACGCCCTCTTCCGGGCAGCTTACTACGGCTACCCAATCCGCGATATCGAATATCTGCAGATGAGTGTACGGCGCTCTGATGGGATGGTCAGCGGGTTAATGTTTGAAACCAGCCCTCAGGAAGATTATAACGTGATGATCAGCGAGCATCTCATCGCCCGTTATAACCTTCGCCCGGATGGTTTGTACGACCAGCGCATCACCAAACAAAATGGCGAATTCGTCTCAGAAACCCCTGGTTTGGAACTGCTCTTTGATGGCCAGCATGTAAAGGCGCTCGCTCAAACCTGGAACCACCTCACCCGCCTGCTGACACTTGAAGACTCCAGCGCCTACCCGCTGTCAACCGACTTGCGCAATCTAACTGCTGGAGAATACAGCCGGGATAAGTTCGTGCGCAAAAGCCAGGGAGATCACCGTACTCCCGAAAATCCGGTCAGCCGGGTAATGGGGCTGCTGGCTATGTTCTTTAACCTGCTGATCCCAGGAATGCTGGTCGTTCTCCTCAGCCGGGCGCACAAGAAGCCACAACCATCCTCGAATGCGAAACATGATGGATAAGACCAGACTCTTGCTCTGCTTTAGCCCAAAGCCGCGCTTACAACTGGTAGAATTGGGCAGTCTGGCGCTGTGGTCGCTGATCCTGCCCAGTGTATGGAATTATTTGTTGAATAGATATGACATCCTAACAAACTGATCCATGATTGGAGAACACTTTGCCTCGTAAACATATCCTGGCCTTCGGTAATCCTGTTTATGATGTGATCTCGACCCCCTACCTGCGCCGCACCGACCGCGTCCTGTCCGGCTGTTCCACCAATGCCTGCCTGGCCGCGGCTATGCTGGGCGAGACAGCTACCCTGGTCGGCACAGTCGGAGAGGATTACCGCGCGCCAATGACCGTCCATCTCGACCGGTTGGGCATCCTGAGCAGCTTGTACCCATCCCCTCAGACAGGCGGTTTTTCACTAATCTATGATGATACCGGCAACCGGGAATTATCCGTGCTGGGCGTGGCGGAGCCTATTCCTGCTGAGGCGGATGGATTTTCACCTGAAGTCGATATCGTATTACTTGGCCCCATCTTGGGCGAAGTATCGCTTGAACTGGTGCAAGAGATCAAGAAGCGGATTTCCGCGCCCATCTTGCTCGACCCGCAGGGGCTGCTGCGCGGCCTGCGCGATGGGCAGGTGGTGCACGAGAAAACGCGCGCCTTCAGCGAGATCGCCCGCCTATCCACGATTGTGAAAGCCAACGAAGTCGAGACGCATGTGGTGACCGGGATCGACCCTCGCCAGCAGCCCGATCAGGCTGTTCAAAAGTTGTCCGAGTTTGGCTGCCAGATCGCCATCGTCACCCTGGCAGAGGTTGGTTCGGTGATCTACGATGGGCGAGAGATTATCCACATCCCGCCCTACACCACGCTCGCCATCGACCCTACCGGCGCAGGCGACACCTACGCGGCTGGTTTTATGGTGAAATATCTCGAGACGCCCCAAGACCTTCGTCAGGTTGGGTGTTTTGCTTCTTCTGTCGCTTCTGTGATGGTGGAGAACAGCGGGCCTGATTTTCCACTCACCCGCCAGGAAGCTGAGCGCCGCTCAGAAATGCTGCTAAGCGGCCCACTCGCTCTCAAACTGTAAGGAGGATCCCGAATTTCATGTTCGCAAGATTACGGCCTATATATAACAAAATCGTCATGCCAATTGGACAGTTCAGCGCCCGGATGGGCTTCTCGCCCGACTTCTGGACTCTCACCAGCCTGGCCCTGGCCATATTATCTGGTTACTTGCTGATGAGAGGCTATTTTTGGTGGGGCTTAGTTTGTTCGTTCTTAATGTACGTAGCGGATATGCTGGATGGCGCCACCGCCAGAGCTGCGGGCTTGAGCAGCCGCTTCGGCACCATCCTGGATCATGTGGTGGACCGTTATGCTGAGTACATCATTCTGAGCGGTCTGATGCTTGGCGGCTGGGTCACTCCAGCGGGGGTAATGTTTGCCACCTCTGGAGTAGTTATGGCTTCATATGTACGCGCCAAGGCCGAGTCAGCCGGCGGTTTATCAGACTGTACCGTTGGAATCGCTGGACGGGCGGAGAAGCTGCTGCTCACCTTTGGTGCAATTATCGCTCTGGGACTGGGTGCTAACACCATCGCCGAGTACCTGGTCTGGCTGGTCGGCCTGATCTCACACATCACTGCCGTGCAAAGACTGCTGTACTCGCGAGCGCAAATCCTTCGCCTGGGCAAAAGCAGCCAAACTCCCCCCTCTATCACCGGAACATAGCGCCTGGTAGGATAACAAACGGGCATAGCCTGGCAAACCTGCTGTCTCAAAAACTGACTAATCAGGAGTTGACATGTCAATTGATGCATTTGGAATTCACATTGGTTTTTTGTACATCCGCTTCTACGGGCTGATCTTGATGTCCGGCGCACTGGCAGCCGCCTATATGGCAGCCTCCGAAGCCCGGCAGCGCGGCCAGGATACCGAGATTGTCTGGGACGGGTTGATCTGGTGTTTGATTGGTGGCATTATTGGGGCGCGCATCTGGCATATCCTCACCCCACCTCCATCGATGGTAGCCCAGGGCATCACTACCCAGTGGTACCTCACCCATCCCTTAGACGCCCTATCTATCTGGAATGGCGGGCTGGGCATCATGGGCGCAGTATTGGGCGGAGCTGCTGCCCTGTATCTTTTTACCCGCAAACGCCAGCTCAGCTTCTTGATGTGGTGCGATATCGCCGCACCCGGAGTAGCTTTAGCCCAGGCCATTGGTCGCTGGGGCAACTTTATCAATCAGGAGCTGTATGGCGCTCCAACCAATTTACCCTGGGCGATCCGCATCGATCCGCAGTACCGACTGGCCGGCTTCGAAAACGAAGCTTATTACCATCCGCTCTTCCTGTACGAGTCTCTTTGGAACCTGGCAAATATGGGCCTACTGCTCGGCCTCGGACGGCGGTTCAAAGACCAGATCAGAGAGGGGGACATATTCTTTATCTATTTGATGGTTTACCCTATCGGACGCTTCTTGCTGGAGTTCTTACGCCTGGATGCCTCGATGGTTATCGGCATCAACATCAATCAATGGGTGATGTTAGCAATCGCCTTAGCGGCTGGCGTGGTGCTGTATCTGCGCCATCGCAACTGGGAAGGACCGGCTTCTGAGAACGAAGCATCCATTGTTGATGAAACATCGGAAATCATAACCGATGAGACTGCTGCCGAGGTGAATGAAGTGGTAGAGGCTGTGTTGCCCTCAACTGAAGATGATACTGCCACTGAAGAAAACCAATAAGCTGCTTGCGAAAGTGTAAAGGGCAAACCATAAAGATGTTGTATGATTCTTTTATCGGTAGATTGGAAATATGATTTTCACCAATAACCTTAGCAAGCAGTTTGATGAATTCCTGGCTGTCGACGATGTCACTCTAAAGGTGGGGGCGGGTGAAGTGCTGGCTTTGCTGGGCCCAAATGGCGCCGGGAAGACCACCACTGTACGCATGCTTACCTCCGTGCTGCGCCCCACGCGCGGCTCAGCGCGCGTGGCTGGCTTCGATATCATCACCCAGGCGCAGCAAGTGCGCGCCCACGTGGGTGTGCTGACCGAGAATCACGGGTTGTACAATCGCATGCCAGCAGAGGATTATCTGGATTTCTATGGCCAGATCTACCAGCAGGCTCCTGAAATTCGCCAGCGGCGCATTCAGGAACTGCTGGAGCATTTTAGCCTGCCCATCCACAGCCGCAAACAGATTGGCGAATATTCCAAAGGAATGCGTCAGAAGCTGGCCCTGGCGCGTGCCTTGCTGCATGATCCTCCTGTGCTATTGCTCGATGAACCGACCTCTGCCATGGACCCGGAAAGCGCCCGCCTGGTGCGGGATGCCATCCGCAACCTGCGTTCAGCTGAACGCGCCATCATCATCTGCACCCACAATCTGGCTGAAGCGGAAGAATTGGCCGACCAGATTGCCATCATCCGGCGCGGCAGGATAATCGCCCTGGGTTCGCCGCAATCGCTCAAGGCCCGTCTGTTGGGCCCGGCTGAGTACGAGCTGCGCCTGGCCAGGAACCTGAACGGGGTTGCTTTCGCTGTTCCGCCGGGTTCCCAGGTGACCACCCGCGGCGATGATTGGGTGCGCTTTCGCGTGGATGATCCCGCGGAGGGCAACCCGCTCATCCTGCGATCCTTCTTAGAACAGGGTTTGCCCGTGATTGGCCTGCAGGAAGTGCCTCGCAGCCTGGAGCAAGTTTATCTGCAAGCGATTGCCGCCCCGGATGATCTGGAGGCAATCCATGCTAAATAGCCTGCGTATGGCTCTGGTGATCACATACCGCGAGGTGCGCGACCAATTTAGCGACTGGCGGATCATCTTCCCGGTAATCGTTCTGACGCTTTTCTTTCCCGGGCTGATGAACTTCACCGCTGACCAGGCGGTAAACTTTGTTCAGCGCTACAACGCCCCGGTGGTGGGCGAACGGCTGATCCCTTTCTTGTTGATGGTAGTAGGGTTTTTCCCCATCTCGGTCTCACTGGTAATTGCCCTGGAAAGTTTCGTGGGAGAAAAAGAGAGGCGCAGCATTGAGCCCCTGCTCAGCAGCCCATTGACCGATGGGCAGCTCTATCTGGGCAAACTGCTGGCCGCTATGGTGCCTCCCCTGCTGGGCAGCTACCTGGGCATCACCGTATATCTGGCAGGAGTCTTCCGGAACATTAACTGGCAGCCAGATACTACCCTGATCATCCAGATCCTGATTCTGACTACGGTACAGGCGGTGGTAATGGTCAGCGGCGCGGTGGTCGTCTCATCGCAAACCACCTCGGTGCGAGCAGCGAACTTGCTGGCATCATTTATCATCGTGCCGATGGCTATGCTGATCCAGGGCGAGAGCATCGTGATGTTCTGGGCGATCTACGATGTGCTCTGGTGGGCGATTGTCGGACAGCTGGTGATCGCCGGGCTGTTGATCCGCACCGGCCTGGCCTATTTCAACCGGGAGGAAATGCTTGGGCGGGAGCTGGACGTGCTCAATTTGTCCTGGGGCTGGAAAGTGTTCAAACGCGCCATCACCGGACAGGCTCACTCATTGGGTGCATGGCTGCGCCATGAGATTCCTGCTGTCCTGCTCGAGTTGCGCCTGCCAACCCTGGTCATGTTGGCAACCCTCACGATAGGCATCCTGGCAGGGGTGCATACTGCCAGGATTCTGCCCTTGCCCGCGAACTTGCTGAACCTGGATAACCTGGGGCAAGGCTTCATCCAGGGACTGGACGAAATACGCTTTCTGTCGCCAGCTGGAGTGGGTCTGATCTGGTGGCATAATTTACGCGCGGTGTTGATCGCTACTCTGTTAGGGATTTTCTCCTTCGGGGTCATCGGGGTTTTAGTCCTGGCCTTACCCTTAATGCTGATCAGCTATCTGGCAACGAATGTGGCTGCTGCCGGGTATTCCGTCTTCACCTTTCTGACCGCTCTGGTGCTGCCGCACGGCGTGGTGGAAATCCCCGCGATCATCCTGGCAGGAGCAGCAGTGCTCAAGCTGGGAGCCACACTGGCTGCCCCAGCCAGAGGCAAGACGATTGGAGAAGCCTGGCTTGGAGCGTTGGCCCAGTGGGTCAAAACGATGCTGATTATCGTGCTGCCCTTGTTCCTGCTGGCAGCCATTGCCGAGGTTTTCATTACCCCCCAGGTGGCAGTATGGCTTCTGGGCAGGTAAGAAACTGGAAAAGGAAAGAATAAAGATGACCCGGCTTATTTTCTTGGGGACAGGCAATGCCCTGCCAGACGAACACCATGAAAACACCCATCTGGCTTTATCCTATGATGATCGTTTGTTGATGATCGACTGTGTTCACAACGCCGTAGTACGGCTGGGACACGCAGGAGTGAACTATCAACACCTGACCGATCTGGTGCTGACCCATTTTCATCCCGACCACGTCTCTGGGGTGCCCTCTCTGCTGATGCACAGTTGGCTGGCAGGCCGCCGCAGCCTGCTGCATATCTATGGCCTGGCTCATACCCTGGATCGCATTGAAAAGGTGATGGAGTTTTACGATTGGGGGAGCTGGCCCAACTTTTTCCCCGTGCAGTTCCACCGGTTAGTCGAACAGGAGATGCACCTGGCATTGGAGACTCCGCAGTTCCGCCTGTTTACCTCCCCTGTACGGCATATGATCCCTGCAATCGGTGTGCGCATCGAACTGGCACAAAATGGCAAAATCCTGGCCTATTCCGGCGATACAGCCCCCTGTGATGAAGTTGTGCGCCTGGCCCAGGGAGCAGACGTGCTTATCCATGAATCCGGCGGCGCGACGAACGGACATACCTCCGCTGGTCAGGCAGGCGAAATTGCGGGGCGCGCCGGAGCCGGACATCTCTACCTGGTGCATTATCCCACCGGCGATTTTGACTCCCACAGCCTGGAAGACGAAGCCAGACAGACTTTTTCTGGTCCGGTCACCCTGGCGGAAGATTTCATGTCAATCGATTTATAATTTCAGCGGGGAAAACGCCCGGCGAAGGACAGTTATTCCGGCCAGGGATTATTCACCTTACCAGCCTTCAATAAACGGCAGCCATTCAGTATTGTCGCTCAGATGGCGAGCAAAGAAATACTGCGCAGAAGCAGGCGGCTCATGCGGCAATCGCAGCAGGCGCATCTGGGCTTGTTCCAGAGTGCGGCCTCCTTTGTGGTGATTGCAGTTGGGGCAGGCAGCAACCAGGTTCTGCCAGGAATATTCGCCCCCCAACCGGCGAGGCAGCACGTGATCCACGGTTAAATAACTGACCCTTTGCCCACAGTACTGGCAGGTGAAATCATCCCGGCGCAGGATTTCACGTTTGGTGAGGCGCACAATAGGCCGAGGGCGCTTGATCATTTTATCCAGGCGGATGATGGATGGACGTGGAAAGGAGCGGGTGATCGTGCGAATCTCCCCGCGACCATTGAGCACCAGGCTGGCTTTACCATTCAAAATCAAGCCAACCGCCCGGCGCATATTACACACATTAATGGGCTCAAAGTTTGCATTGAGCACCAGCACCGGTTCTAACACGGTTCCCTCCAAAATATTGCCCATTATAGCACGGGAATATTTATTTGCGTTAGCGTGCTGATGTCAAAACGACTTCACCCTTTCCATCTTCTGGGAAATCCGCTAAAATCACCTTATGCACACCAGATGCAGTTCTACGCTTGGTTCCTATTATTATCGCGAGTAAATCTACCTCTGCGGTGAGTTTTTTCGCGCCCTCCCCGCAGAGGGCGCCTTTTATTTAATCCTGAGCGCTCCAGGATGGATAGTGTCTGGTTAAATTAATAACAAAGCATTAACCATGTAAACATGATTTCAGGTACAATGAAATCCAGGCTGCAACCAGCTGCTTATGTACGTTTATGGAGGAGATATGCTCAACTTAGCTGAAGAACTCTTTTTATTGGCTTTAAACGATGAAAAAGGCACCTTGCATGGCGCTACATCCTATCTGCCCTATGGTCTGGCCGGCGCAATTTTGGCTGAATTGGCATTGGCGGGAAAGGTTGGCCTGGATCATGATCGCAAGCTGATCATTCTAGATGACACATCCAGTGGAGATGAACTACTGGATGATGCTATGGCCTATATCGCCGCTTCTAAAAAGCCGCGCAAACTGACAGTGTGGGTCAATACCCTGGGTGATAAGAAATATCGCAAACGCGTCGCAGCCCGCCTGGTACAGAAAGGCATCCTGCAGCGCCAGGAGAAGAAATACATCTGGGTTATTCCCTATGTGGCCTATCCACAGCAAGACGCCTCCGCCAAATACTGGATCAAGCAGCACATGCGCGCCATGATCCTGGCTGCCGAAAAACCCGAGCCGCGCGGGGTGATTTTACTCAGCCTGGCACAGGCTTGCCAGATGTCCGGACTGGTGTTTACCCGCGACGAACGCAAGATGGCTTCCCGCGGCATCAAAGCACTGGTCAAAGGTGAAATATTCGGCGAAGCAGTGGCGCAGGTGATCGAGGAAATTGAATCCGCGGCCGCCACAGCCGTGATCGCGGCAACTGCCTATAGCTAATATCCACCACGTTTCGGTCTTTTTCAGTGCTAAAATAGAGGCTGTTTTTCATTCATCCCATCGTGCTTATGAGGAAATATGCAGCCGCGCCGTTTCTTATTCCACCGTTTCCCCTTTTGGCAAAGCATTTTCATCCTGCTCACCCTGAGCATGATCGCCCTGCTGGCAATCATCCCAGCGCGCTCAGCCACCCAGACTCAACTGGTGCTGGCGAACACCTCTGGCACCAGGGCGCTGCCTGCAAACCTGCGCATCCTGGAATATTATGAGGCTTTCGTACTGGCAGAAGCAACCACTACCGACCTGCGCGCCCTGGAGCAAGATTATGTCGTCGATTTCTTGCCAGAGCGCACAGTCATCTCGCTCAATGGGACGACTTTCGACACCTCCCAAGGCGAACCGAAACTCTCCGCTGACCTGCGCTCTGCGCCAGAAGACCCGTACTTTCTGATCCAGTTTTACGGCCCTACCAAGGCGGAATGGCTGAAAGAATTAGAATCAATGGGGGTTGCCTTCCTGGGCTATCATCCGAACTTCACGTTTATCGTCCGCATGGATCCAGCCTTGCTGCCCAAGGTGCAGCAAGCGCATGCTGTGCAGTGGGTTGGCCCCTACCACCCCGCATATCGACTGGCCTCCGCGCAGGAGCTGCAGCTGGCATTCGCCCAAGACGGCCTGATCGCCCTGAACCTGCGCTCTTTTCCGGGCCAGGACCCCACCGCCCTGCAGGAGAAGGTGGCAGGCGTTGGGGCTTCCATAGAGTGGGTCGCCAGCCGTGAACTGCAGGTCATGCGCATCTGGGCAACGCCAGAGCAGATACCTGCCCTGGCAGCCATCCCAGGCGTCTATCGTCTCGAGCCATATATCCCGCCCACCTTCGACAATGAGCGCGCCAGCCAGGTCACTCGCACCTGGGATGTGCGCAGCGCTTCCCGCAATGGGCTGCTGCAGGACCTGACCGGCGAAGGGCAGATCGCGGGCATGGTCGATTCTGGTCTGGATGCCAATAACACAACTCCTAATATCAATGACTTCTACGACTTTACCAATGGGATCAAGACTTCGCGCATCTCCGCCGCACTTCCCGGGCAAGGCTGTTCCAGCCCGTGCTTCTGCTACAATTCAGATAGTGAAAATGCCTCTGGTCATGGCACACATGTTGCTGGAACGATCCTGGGTAACGGCTATAACTCACTGCTGCAGCGTGGCTTGCAGAACCAGGCGCGCGGTGCAAATCCCTTCTTCGACTACGCCTTTGGCGTGGGGCAAGCGCCGGAAGCCCGGATGGTGTTTTCCTACGTTGCTGGCCACTACTACTTAACTCAAGGCACTCTGTGCGGCTTAGGGGATGTTTATCTGACCTGGAAGAGCGTTTACGACAACGGGGCGCGCAATGTCAACAACTCCTGGGGAGCGCCGTACTACAGCTATGGACAGGATGCCACCGAGGCTGATGAGATCATGTGGGATTACCAGGACTACCTGGTGCTGGCCTCTGCCCGCAACGATGGCCCCAACTGGAACACAGTCGGGCAGCCTGGCACAGCCAAGAACATCCTCTCGGTGGGCGCAAGCGGCAACCACCGCTCTTTGTGGAACAGCAGTGATACCGCTGTGGTGCTGACGGATTTCAGCAGCCGCGGCCCGGTCAACCCTCCCTCGGATGGGCGCTTCAAACCCGACATTGTCGCTCCTGGGGCAGATATTCTCTCCACCCGCACCACATTTATCGACGAAGACACCTTCACCCTGTGGTCCAATGAACCCGGTGATGGGAATGGCGATGGGCATATGGATTACTGGTGGTCGGGCGGCACCTCCATGTCCGCCCCCAACGCCACCGGCGCGGCTACGATTGTGCGCGATTACCTGCAGGATATCCAATGGTTGGGCAGCAGCACACCACCCAGCGCCGCCCTGGTCAAGGCGTTCTTGCTTAACGGCGCAGTGGATACGGGCTACGGCTACGAAAATCTGACCACTGCTCCGTATGGCGGGCGCAACATGCAGGGCTGGGGCATGGTCAACCTGGAGCAATCCATTACTCCGCGCGCCCCGCGCTCCTTCTTCTATGATGATTTCACCAACATCACTGCTGGTCAGAAGACATCCAGCATTGGATTTACTACTTCAGGCAGCACACGCCAGTATACCTTCAATGTGATCGATTCAAACGAACCGCTCAAGATCACGTTGACCTGGACGGACCGCCAGCTTGGCTCAGATGGCTATGCCGTAAACAACCTGGATCTGCTGGTCACTGCTCCCGGAGGGATGCAGTATCGCGGCAACGTATTCAACGGATCCTGGTCAACCACCGGCGGCAGCGCGGACGCCAAGAACAACACCGAGGCGGTTTATGTGCAGAACCCGCCTGCCGGGCAGTGGACCCTGCAGACCATCGCCACTACGATCAATTCCAGCACCCAGCCCTATGCCCTGGTTGTCTCGGGTGGCCTCGGGGTCACCCCGTCCTACACGCGATCTGACCCCAGCGGACGGGCAGGCACTTCATCCCAACCGTATTTCCCCTCCCTCCGGCCTCTCTCCGGCACGCAAGAACATACTGCTCCGGGCAGCGCCTTCACCACCTCGGTTCGTTTAACAAACTGGGGCACCAATGCGGATACCTTCAGCCTGAGCTATGCGGTCACGAATATGAATGGCGTCAGCGCCTCCGGCATCACGGTGACATATAACCCCTCCGGCCCAATCGCTTTAGCTTCAGGCGCATCTCAAGATGTACAGGTGACGGTCAAAGTAGCTCTGGGGGCTTCCAGCGGCGCCTATGATGTTGCCCTGACTGCCGCTTCCGCTGGCGCTGGCAGCCGCAAGGATGCCCAGGTGCTCGGCCTGAATGTACTCACACCATCCTCCTTGCTGAACGAAACGCACATTATCGCTGACAGCGCTCCACAGTTCGCCCCGGATGCCTGGGGAAGTGGACAAACCCTGTGGATCACCTACCTCACGGCTGAAAACCACAACAACAGCGAAGCAAAAATCTGGACTGCCCGCTCCACCAACGGCGGGCAAACCTGGAGCAAGATGGGTCAGGTGGATGCCAATGATGGCGCGTATTACGCCTTCCCAGTTATCGCCGGAAAAGCGGATGGCTCCAGCGTCACTGTGGCCTGGCATCGCAGCGATTCAACCGCGATGTACGCTCGCACCTGGACGAATGGAAGCGGCTGGGGGGCTATCCAGACCCTGGCTACATACAACAACGACGAAACCCTGTATGAACCGGATGTGATCTACGATAATAACGGCGATATCCTGGTGGTCTGGTTCGCTTATCGCGGCACCAATTATACATCTGGGGTTTATTCCGCTCAGTCAACCAACAACGGAGCCAGCTGGACAACGGTTGCAGCCATACCCGATGCGACGGGCACGAATGCACCCAGTCGCTACGCTCAACTCACTCTGGACACCGCCCGCAATGATGTCTGGATGGCTTATTCCCACCGGGTGCTTGACTACAACCGCGACGTCCGCCTCAAGCGTTGGGATGGCGACAGCAACGCCTGGGATGCCGCCGGGGTGAGGAATATCACTGTAGCAGGCACTGGAGAGCGCGAATCGCGGCCTGCGGTTGCCTATATCGCCGCCACAGACTCCCTGTGGGTAAGCTGGCACCGGTATGTGGACTACAGCAATCCAACCCCTCGCCTGTACTATACCCGTTCCACTGGCTCTTTACCCAATCCAAGCTTCCCGGTCACCTACGGCCCGTTTATCGAGCGCATCGCCGAGCAGAACGCCAACATGATCACTGGCGATGGATCATATACCTATATCTCTTACCTGGCCTATAAAGACAGCCTGCGTGGGGCAAATGTCTACTTGCTGCGCATCCCGGCGGCGGGCGGCGCTCCCAATTTGACCTACCAGTCCACTGCCACGGTGGACGATCCTCCCTTCAATGCATCTGGTAACGCCGGCGCGCCGCGCCTGCTCTGGCTGAACACCACCCTCAACGGGTTCAACTTTACCGGGCCAACCCTGCTCTATTCTAAGAACCCGCCCGACAGCCAGAACCCCAGCTATGGCAGCCTGGGTTTCGCCCAGACTCTGTTCAATCTGAGTGAAAACTTCGATCTCTATCTGGCTCAGGCGCGCAGCTTCATTGCCGCCGATACCTATGCTGACCCGGATGGCCTGTGCGCAGGGAACACCCCCTGCTACACCAGCCTGCAAATCGCCATCAATGAGGTGCGCACGGGCGGCAGTGTGCATGTTTATCCAAAAGTGTTCAACGAGGCAGTTTCCTTAAGCAAGAACGCCACCGTGCAGGTGTTGGGCAGCGCCACCATCAGCAGCCTGTCGATCTCTGACGGCGTATTCAACGCTCCTGCTGGCACGCTAACCCTGACTGGAAACTTATATTTGAACGGCGGCAGCTTCAACCCTGGCAGCAGCACGGTGGCCTTTGCCGGATCTTCCCCGCAGTGGATCGGCGGCAGCCCACCGGCAGCTTTCAACCACCTCACGATTAACAATATTAGCGGCGTCGCATTAGGCCAGCCGGTAAATATAAACGGGAACCTGACCCTGAGCAATGGTCTGCTTACTTTGGGGAAATACAACCTGACCCTGGGTGCAGCCTCCAGCGTTGCGGGCAGCCCATCGGCAGCTAACATGGTAATTGCTACGGACTCAGGCGAACTGCGCAAAACCTTCAGCGGGACAGGCTCTTTCACTTTCCCGATTGGTGACAGTGATGGTATAGCAGAATACTCGCCTGTGACTTTGAACTTCACCAGTGGGAGCTTCAATAACGCTTATGCCGGTGTTCGCCTGGTAGATACTGCTCATCCACTAAACCCCACCTCCAGCGACTACCTGACCCGCTACTGGGAAATCTCCCAAAACGGGATCAGTGGTTTCTCCTGCACAGCTGCGTTCAATTATCTGCCTGCCGATGTGGTTGGCGTCGAGGCGAATTTATCTGGCAAACAGTACGATGGCGTCTGGTGGAGCATGCTCAACCCGGTGGATGCCCTCAATCACCGTATCAGCGCGGTTCTGACCAGCTTCTCCGCCTTCACCGCCGGGCTTGACGAGCCGGATATCGTCCGCTTAGCGGATTTCAGCCTCACGAGCAGCCTGGATCAGGTCACCCTTAGCTGGGAAACCAGCCAGGAAACCGGGCTGGATGGTTTCAATGTATATCGTTCAACCAGCCTGGATGGCTTACTCACCAAATTGAACGGTGACGATCTGATCCCAGCCACAGGCGCTGGCACGCTGTATTCCTTCGAGGATGACAGCGGAACAATCGGCCTGGTATATTATTATTGGATCGAGGTGGTCAGCGGAGGGGTGGCTCAATACTTTGGCCCGCTGGCGGGAGCGCGCTTTAACAGCCTCTTCCTGCCGGCAATCCAGCAGCCGCAGCCGTAAGGCGCCACAAAAACTGCCCATACCCTCACTTACCCAATATCATATCCTGTCAGGATGGTAAAATCGCTGGCTACTGGTATGCCAGAATAAGGTAAAATGAATATTGATGATCAATATTTTCCCCTTATCACCATAAGGAGGGAAGGATGAACAGATATAGAATTTTCCGCAGAATGCCCCTGATCCTGGCGCTGGGTATTCTATTCCTGCTGATAGGTTTCGGGGGCTCTACCTCCGCTTCTGCTTTTCCAGATCAAACACCCCCCTACCAGATTCACCTCTTATCTGGAACCCTCGCTCCTGCCCGCGGCATTCAGCAGCAGAGTAAGACCGCCCTGGCTGCACAAGGACAGGCGGCTCTGGAGCAGGGGCTTACCCGCATCCACTCCCTGGTTCAGCTATACGAATATCCTACAGACGACCAGATCGAGGCTCTGCGTAAAGCTGGCATCGAACTGCTGCAGTACGTGCCCTATTACACCTGGATGGCCTCCATCCCGGCTGACCAGCCAGTGAATGTGCTGAGCAACCCACAGGTGCGTTGGGCTGGCAGGTGGACAGCCGAGGACAAGCTGCACCCGAGCATCCGGAAAAATGAGTGGGGCTCCTATGCCATCCATCCCGAGGTCAACGCGGTTATGGTGATGATGCTGCTGCACGAAGATGTCCCCCTGGCGCGCGGCGCCTCCCTGGCCGAGGCGCATGGCGGCGTGGCCATGCCGCCGATCGAGGGCATCCACGGCATGACCGTGTGGATCCCGCCCGAAAATCTGCTCTCCCTGGCGGGAGAGGAAGAAGTGGTCTGGATCGAAGAAGGCCCTGCGCCGCTCACTCCCAATAACGACGGCGTGCGCACTACCATGCAGGTCACACCGCTGTACAGCGCCCCCTACAGCCTGAACGGCAGCGGCGTGCGCGTCTTTGTCTTCGATGGCGGCTGGGTGCGAACCACCCATAATACATTTAACCCTGGCGCTCGGGTGACACGATTTGGAGGAACCACAACAGCGGATCACCCCACCCATGTTGCGGGTACGGTTGCTGGAGATGGAGACGGCGGGCGCGGCCAGGGAGTAGCCCCCTCAGCGACGATCGTTTCCGCTGAATATCAGCAAACCGCGGGCACAATGCTCTTCTGGGATAATGCCGGGGATATCCAAGCTGATTACGCCACTGCCCGCAATACCTATAATATTGACTTCGCCACCAACTCCATCGGCAGCAATACTGCCAGCAATGGCTACCCCTGCGAGCGCGAGGGCAACTACGGCGTCAGCTCGAATATGCTGGATGGCATTGTGCGCGGCGACAACCTGACTGTCGGCAGCGCGGTGCTGATGACCTGGGCCAACGGCAATGAACGCACCGGGGGCAGCGCACGCTGCGGGTCGAACTACCTGACCACCGCCCCACCCTCCTGCGCCAAGAACCCCATTCAGGTCGGAGCGACCAATTCGGATTATGACTCGATGACTTCCTTCAGCAGCTGGGGGCCCTGTGATGATGGACGATTAAAACCGATCGTCTCAGCGCCAGGCTGTGAGCTGGGCCGAGCCAGTGGGGAGACCTATATCTACTCATCGCTGAACACCAGCGACAGCGCCTACGGCGGGTCGGGATGGTGCGGTACGTCCATGGCTACTCCGGCTACTGCCGGGGTTGTGGCGCTGATGATGCAGGACTGGCGGGCGCAGGGCTATGGCGGCGCCAATGACCGGCCCCTGCCGGCTTTGTTCAAGGCCATGCTGATGCACACCGCCCGTGATCTGGGTCAGGACGGCCCGGATTACATCTACGGCTATGGCGAGGTGGATGCCAAAGCTGCGGTTGACCTGATCCGCGACGGGCGGCCGCTGGGAGGATACGGCCCGACCAATTGGGGTACCGACTCGATCACGCAGGGGGCAGTTGACTCGTTCCAGGTGACCGTCCCGGCGGATATCGCCGAGTTCAAGATCAGCCTGGCCTGGGACGACTATGCCGCCGCGGCCTACTCAGCCATCGCGCTGGTCAACAACCTGGATTTGGAAGTGGTTTCCCCTGGCGGGACAACCTACTACCCCTGGAGCCTCAATCCCGCCGCGCCTTACCAGACTGCGACTACTGGCGTCAACAACCGCGATAACCAAGAGCAGGTGCTGCTGACTAACCCCGCAGCAGGGGTCTGGACAGTGCGCGTGCGCGGGCTAACCGTGCCTCAAGGCCCCCAAACTTATGGGTTAGTTTATTCTGTGCGCTACCCGGTGGTTGAGACCAGCACCTGCGCGCAGCAGATTATCAACGGTGGTTTTGAAAGTGATACCAGTTCCTGGACTTTGAGTGGAGCAGCTCGGGTGGCTGCCCCCGCCACGGGACATGGCAGCTATTCTCTCCGTCTTGGGGGTGCCAACCGCGCCAGCCATACTGCTTATCAGACAGTCAGCATCCCGGCAGGCGTCTCCAAAGCAGACCTGTCCTTCTGGTGGTATATGACTACTGCTGAACCACTGGGGCTCCCAGATGATCGCTTCTACGCCGAAGTGCGAAATACTTCTGGCACCGTTCTGGCGGCCTTAGATTACCGCTCCGAAGGCTGGCAAACGGGGCAGTGGATGAAATCCGAGAATATGGATCTAACCCCTTGGGCCGGGCAAACCGTACGCATCTATTTCTACGCCACAACAAGTCAGCGGAATATAACATCTTTCTTTGTAGATGATATCAGCCTGGACATCTGCCTGACCGTCACCAGGACGTGGTGGCTGGGCAAAACCACCGCCTGGAATACCACCAGCAACTGGAGCAGCGGAGCGGTTCCCACCTGCGCCACCAATGTGATCATCCCGGCCACGCCTGCCGGGGGCAACTTCCCCCAGGTCAACAGCAACCTGGAGGTGGGCAACCTGACCATCCAGAGCGGCGCGCAGGTGAACATGAGCGCCAATACGCTGGGGGTGTGCGGCAATTGGGATGCCCAGGGCAGCGGGCAGATGAACGCCAGCGGTGGAACGGTTGTCTTCAAGGGCAGCTCTGCCCAGACGATTAACATGCCTGCCGGTACGAATGGGCAGTTTTACCATCTGCAAGTCGGCGATGGCAGCAGCACGCAGACCGTCTCAGCCTTGAGCGCCCTGGAGATCGACGGGAATCTCACCATCCGTTCAGGCGCTGCCTTGAGCGCGAGCAGCTATGCCCACCAGCTATCAGGGAACTGGGACCTGCAAGGCGGCTTTACGCATGGTAACGGCACGATCCAGTTCATCGGCTCGACCGCCCAGTCGATCGGCGGCACACAACCAGCCACCTTTTACAACCTGACCGTCAACAACTCCGCCGGGGTCGTCCTGGCGCAAAACGAAAATGCCATTGGAACCCTGACCCTCACCAATGGGCGTCTGACCCTGGGCGCTTACACGCTGACCCTGGGCAGCAGCGCTTCCATCAGCGGAGCTTTCGATGCTAACCGCATGATTTTAGCCAACAGCACTGGCCTCATGTGCAAACAGTTTCCCAATTCACCCACCTTCCCACTGGCTTTTACCTATCCAATTGGCGATGATACGGGCGCCGTTGAATACTCCCCTGCCAGCCTGTCTTTCACGGCGGGCACGTTTGCCTCCGCCCAGGCCTGCCTGCGCCTGAGCAACGCCACCCATCCCGATAACACTGCCTACAACCACCTGACGCGCTATTGGGAAGTGACCTCCAGCGGGATCAGCGGCTTTTCCGGCGCAGCCACCTTCGACTACCTGCAGGCGGATGTCGCTGGGGAGGAAAGCCTGCTGCGCGGGATGAAATTCGACAGCAGCGTGGCTCAGTGGGGCAATCCGGTGGATACGATCAACAATCGCTTCAGCATGGATGTGAGCAGCTTTTCCGAATTCACCGCTGGCAACAGCCCAACCGGTGAACTTGTCTTTGGCTTCCAGGCCCGCGAGGTGGATGAAGGCATCCTGGTGCAGTGGAGCATCGACCGGGAGGGTGATATTGATGGGTATTATGTCTACCGCTCGATGAACAGCCTCGAGCACGGCGAAAAGATCAGCGGGTTGATCGAAGTCAAAGACCCCGAGTTTCCCCCGATTAACACCTACACCTATCTGGATACTACCGCCGAGCCCGGCGTCGTCTACTATTATTGGCTTGAGATTCAAATCATAGGCGGCGAAGTGGACTGGGCAGGGCCAGAAATGGCGCGTACTTACTTCGATATCTACCTGCCGGTGCTGAAACGCGAAGGGTAGTTCTCACAAGATGCTGCTTCGAATCAAGGGCGGATAAAATTGTCCGCCCTTTTTCTATCTTGACAGAATGGTAATTCCGATTATAATAAGTGTAACCAATACACTATAAGGGCTGTTTTCAGCCCATTATTTTACCGGCTCATTAGTGTAATATATACATTATCTGTTCTGGAGGTTAACCAATGCTTGGCATTCAGTATCTCAAGACCACCCCCACCCATTACGTTATGCACTATCAGCGCGGCCGTCTGAAAAAAGCCGGTACCGGGCTGGCATTCTTCTACTACAGTCCCGCCTCATCCATCACGGTAATCCCCATCGGCAGCGCGGATGTCCCTTTTATCTTTAATGAGACCAGCAGCGATTTCCAGCCCGTGACAGTCCAGGGGATGCTCTCTTACCGCATACACGACCCCCAACTGGTAGCCAGCCTGCTCGATTTCACCGTGGATGGCTCTGTGGACAAGTATGCCTCAGAGGATCCACAAAAACTAGCCCAACGTTTGGTTAATCTGCTCCAGACCCTGGTGCGCGGCGTTGTACAGCATCTGCCTTTGCGAGAGGCCATTCACGCCTCGGAAATGGTCGCCTCCACAGTGCTGGATAAATTTGCCGGTCACCCCTCCCTGGCAGCCCTGGGGATGGAGGTGCTGTCGCTTTCCATTCAGGCCATCCGACCCAGCCCCGAAATGGCGCGTGCTCTGGAAGCCGAAGCGCGTGAAGAGCTGCTGCGCCAGGCCGACCAGGCCATCTACGACCGCAGAAACGCATCGGTTGAGCAGGAACGGCGCATCAAAGAGAACGAGCTGAACACTGAAGTTGCCGTCGAGGAGAAAAAACGCCAGATCCGCGAAACCAAGATAGCAGCCGACCTGGCAGTCGAGGGCCGCGAGCAGCAGGTGCGCCAGGCTCGCCTGGAAGGCCAAATCGCCCTGGAGCAGGAACGCAAGCGCCTGGTGGCAGCTCGCACCGAGAATGCCCACGCTGACGCGGATATTCAGGCCTATGCCCTGGAGGCCAGTTTACGCCCACTGCTCCAGCTCAACCCGGATCTGACCCGGATGCTGGCCGTGCAGTCCGCCGATCCCCGCCGGATGGTCAGCATGGCTTTCAAAGACCTCGCCCAGAATGCCAGCCGGATCGGCAATCTGAATATCTCGCCTGAACTGTTGGAAACGCTTCTGCATGAGAAATAAATGGATTACGAGAAGATTGTCCTGGTCACCCGCAAGACCCGCCTCGAGGCGTTAATCGAGCGTTTCAACACCCGCGGCCAGGCAAAGTTCTATCTCGAACACAGCGGCGGCGATTATGCCTGGTATGAGCAAGAACACGAGACCTACTACACCGCCCTGGAAGGACTGCAGAAGTCACTGTCGCGGTTGGCAAAAACCCAGGTGATTGAACGCAGCTTCCTGCCCAATTTTTTATTCACAGACAGCGACCTGGTCGTCACCGCAGGCATTGATGGGCTGGTGGTTAATACAGCCAAGTATCTTAGCGGACAGCCCCTCGTGGCGGTCAACCCGGACCCTACGCATATTGACGGCATAT
The DNA here is from genome assembly GCA_016935755.1 of Anaerolineales bacterium. Lineage (GTDB taxonomy): Bacteria > Chloroflexota > Anaerolineae > Anaerolineales > UBA4823 > JAFGQI01. Next base: position 76,008 of record JAFGQI010000076.1, on the reverse strand, counting down.
TGCTGCCTTTCAGCCTCTCCCAGGCGTCCCAGGCAGTGCGGCGGGTATTATCCGGACAGGCCAAATACCGTCTGATCAGCATGGCAGAAGTGCGCCTCAACGATGGACAGTTGCTGCTGGCCTTCAATGACCTTTTTGTTGGCGCGCGCAGCCACGTTTCCGCCCGCTATACCATCCAGGCTGCAGGTGAGCACGAAAAGCACTCATCCAGCGGGATCATCATCTCGACCGGAGCAGGTTCTACAGGCTGGTTGAGCAGCCTGTTCAACATGGCCAATGGGATCTTGGAGACTTTCGGCGGGTTGCCTGCTGAGCATAATCCTCCCCTCCCGCCGTTGAGATTGGACTGGGAAGCAGAGCGCCTGGTTTTCATCGTGCGGGAGCCGTTCGTCAGCAAAACATCTTCCGCCAAACTGGTTTGCGGCCTGATCACACCTGAGAATCCGATCATCATCCACTCCGAGATGCCCGAAGGTGGAGCCATATTCAGCGATGGCATCGAATCAGATTACCTTCCGTTCAACACAGGCTCGGTTGCAACCATCGGATTATCGCAGAGAAAGACCAGATTGGTGGTGGATTGAAGTTTCAGGGGAACATGACCATTTGGAGCATAGCCTGGCCAATCTGTATGGCGCGCTGAGGGTCATCCACCTCTAACAGGATAGCCAGGGCAAATGGCTCGCCACCCCAACTGGGGAGTGAGCCGCCCACGTACCAGGTCACTGCCACACCGAGGGCTGACTGCGGCGCTGCGGTTATTTGCCAGATGCCCAGGGCATCCAGCGCCAGGGAGTTAGCCACTGCCTGCGCTCGCTCCAGCGAGATCACACGGCGCTCAGTCTCCAAAGCTGGAAGCAAAACCCACCCAGAGATGGATGTATTTACCGCCGTTACCAGGAGAGCAGCAGGCCGCGTTCCTCCGCTGCTGATGGTGGCAGCCACCAGGGCAACCTGCAGCGGGCTGAAACCTGGAAATTCTGCCTCGATATCAGCAGGCGCACCTAAGGGCAGGCGTATTTGCGGGACACGGCCGAACTCCTCCGAAGCCAGTTCCACCGGGAGCAATCGCCCCTCCAGTTCATCCACTGGATAGAGCCCCAGCACAGCACGGTTCAACAGCGGCGCATTTTCATCCTGGATCAATCCCGACCACTGCTCCGCAAGCTGGTTAGCGTCAAAGGTAGGATGAGAGGCCATCACCAATATTTCCCCCGTTCCGGCGTTGAGCAGCACCAGAGCGCCCCGCTGCCCCTGCATCCACTGATGAGCTGCAGCTTGCAGCGTCAGGTCCAGGCTCAAGCGCACATCCGACCCAGGTGGCGGCTGTCCATAAAAAAGGTGATTCCACCAGATATTCAAACCAGTGTTGCCCTGCAGCCCACGTAAGTAACCATCCAGGCTGGCCTCCAACCCAAACTGACCATAAGTCGGATCGGTGTAGCCAGTCACATTGCTTAGATCCGGGAAGAGCGTCCGCCGGATATAGCTGCCAGGCTCTCCCTGGGTCAGGTTGATCGGTTCATCGCCACGGTCCAGGATCGAACCACGGCGCACAGAACGGTCATCAATGGAGCGGCGGGGGTTGTCCGTGCGGGTGAGCAGATCCGGCCCGCGGTAGATCGCCCACCATCCAGCTGCCAGGGCTGCAACAGCCACACCCCCCAGGAACAGCGCGCCCAGCCGGTGGTACACCTGCGCGTTCGGAATTGCAGTTGAAATACTGTCATTTTTTTGACTGATATGCAAAAGAAGCAATAAAGACAGCATGGAAGTCAGCAAAGAAGAACCGCCGTAGGAAACAAACGGCAAGGTGATCCCAGTCAGGGGCAGCAGGCGCAGGCTGCCGCCGATAATCATCAAGCCCTGACCTACCAGATAGGCCGTCAAACCAGCCGCCAGGTAGCGGCGATAGGCATCCGCAGCATTTTCAGCTGCGCGCAGCCCGCGTACTGCCAGCATAGCCAGCAAGATGAACAGCCCCATCACGCCGAGCAGGCCGTGTTCCTCGGCTATGGCAGCAAAAATCAGGTCAGAATGCGCCACCGGTACCAGCCCAGGATTCCCCATTCCAGGTCCACGCCCCATAAATCCGCCATTGGCGATGGCGATCAGCGACTGGACAATCTGGTAGGAGCCCCCGCTGGGATCCAGCCAGGGGTTGACCCAGGCATCCACCCGCACACGCACCACATCTAACAGGCGATAACCCACCAGCCCGGCAAGGCCGACAAATATCCCGGTCGCCGCCAGAACAGCCTTTTGGCCGGTGGAAATATAGACCATCACCGCAAAGAGCAGCAGGAAAACTGTAGCTGTCCCCAGGTCGCGCTGCATCAGCAGCAAAGCCATCGCCAGGCCAGTCATGATGAAAGTCGGCGCCAGCAAGGGAACAGGCGATTGCGCCAGGAGGTGAGCCAGCCTGCCTGGCTTCTTCTCCCCGCCAAGGGGCAGCGTCTTGGCTGATAAAGCCCAGTAAGGATACCGCTCGGCCAGGTGAGCAGCCAGATAAGCGATGAGCAGTAGTTTCAGCGGCTCGGACGGCTGCAGATAGACCCCGCAGCAGCCCAGCCACATGCGCGGCCCATCACCCATCGGGTTGGTGCCCAAGAAGAAGGTCAGGCCCGTTAGCAGCAAACTGCCAGTCAACCACAGGTATTTATACTTGCGTAAAAAACCGAGCGTTGAAGGCAGCCTCAGCCCTGCAATCAGCACCCCCATCCCCACCAGCAGCCACACACTCTGGCGTGCGCCAAAGCCTGGCAAGAGCCGCCAGATGGTCAAGATGCCCCAGCCGCTGAGCAGCCCGGCGATAGGCAGCAGATAAGGATCACGATCAGGCAGCCAGCGGCTGCACTGGTGATGGGCAAACCAGAAAACCACCGCCCAGGATAAAAAGCCGGCCCAATGGCTCCAGAGAAAAACCACCTCCCATGACCGGGCTCGTGCAGCCGGCGAGAGGCTGAGGGCAAGACAGTAGATGAATAGAAATGAAGCCGCAAAAACCAGCAGGCGGCTTTCAATCCGCTTGGTCAAGCAGAAACCCTCTATCCTTCCACCGATCCAACATATTTTCCAACCAGCAAGCTCAAACGCTGGCGCGTTTCCAGGGGGATCACATCCGGGCGGGTAATTAATGCGTCCCGCAGCGCCTGGCCGCACAAGCAGGTACGCTCGGCGGCAACCAGGGGCACCAGATTCTGCACGGCCTGTTGGGCCAATTGAGTATTTCGATTGAGAATCTCAATCACCCGTTCTACGGTGACCGGTTCTTCGCTGGTATGCCAGACGTCATAATCAGTCACGCGAGCCATCACTGCATAACAAATCTCAGCCTCGCGGGCCAGGAAAGCCTCTGGAGAGGTGGTCATCCCGATCAGGGACATGCCCCAGGAGCGGTAAGTATTTGACTCAGCTCGCGTCGAAAAACGCGGCCCTTCGATGGTGATGAAAGACCCGCCCCAATGCACCTGCGCACCAGCCTGACGGGTGGCTTCAAATACCTGCTGAGAGAGATCCTGGCAGAAAGGATCGGCAATGCTGATATGCACCACCAGGCCATCCCCAAAGAAACTGCGCTTGCGATCGCGGGTGAAATCAAACAGCTGATCTGGGACGACAATCTGGCCTGGAGCGAAATCTTCGCGCAGCGAACCGCAGGCGCTGATGCTGACAATCCTTTCAACACCTAACATTTTCAAAGCATAGATATTTGCCCGGTAGTTGACTTCACTGGGTGAAATATGATGCCCGATGCCATGGCGCGCCAGGAAAGCCACTCGAGTCCCCTCTAGAAGACCAACAACAATCGGCGCGCTGGGTTTGCCAAACGGCGTCGCCAGATCATATTCTTTCACCTCCGTCAAGGAGGGCATGCTGTATAACCCAGATCCGCCAATGATCGCCAATGCAGCTTGTTTATCCATCAGACTATCTCCTCTCGATCATGCTTGCACCTTTTCTCGTTCCACTGTAGCTATCGGCGATTCGCCTAACACGATATCCAAAATTACTGGACCACATTGCAGCTGATCGCCCGTAGTAACTACAACTGGCTCATTGACCGGCATCTGATTCAAATGTGTACCATTCCGCGAATGTAAATCTTCAACCCACCACTGGTTATGATGATAAGATAATCGAGCGTGGCGCGCCGAAATAGCCGCATCTTCTAAGACACAATCACAGGCTGGATCACGCCCAATCACCACCTCAGGCATACGGAAAGAGAGCGTTTTCGCCGCGCCTCCCGCTCGCACCACTAAATCTATCTGAGCCAGATGAGGAGGCAATTGAGCTGTGGCCGATTTGCGCAAGTCTTGCCACAAGATCCAGATCACCCACCCTAAAAAGGCGTATAGGGCGCCGACCAGCAAGAGCCGCAACAGGAATAAGACAGGCCCACTCATGGGATTTCGTTATGATCCACCGGGCGATGCTCCTGAGTTTCGCCCAAGTCAATCAAATCCTGACCAAAAATCAGCGGAACGCCAGATAAAGATATAACATCCCCAGGGGAGAGGCTGCATTGGGTAATGCGCTGTCCATTGACCCAGGTTCCCCCGCTTGAATCCAGATCAAAAAGGATATAGCGGCTGCCCGAAAGGCGCAGCTGTGCATGCAGGCGGGAAATGCGCGGATCATCGATCACCAACTGATTATCAGAACGTCGCCCGATGTTCACCACAGGCTGTTGAAGCGGACACACCCGGGTGCCATCAACAATTAAGTATGCCTTGGGGAGAACGGGCGTGCCTGCCTGTTCAGGTAAAGCCTCAATTGTGCCGGTATGATCCAAATTTGCCAGGCTGTCTAACGCTTTTACCCGCATTTCCCCTGTGGGTATGTGCGCATCTGCCTCTAATCGAACAACCGGATGGCTGGAAAAAACCAAGCCAAATTCTGTTCCAGCCTGCTGCAAACTATCCGCCAACTGGTCGAGTAATAACGGGTCATCGTTGATCGCTTGATGGGCATCCGGGTGAACGGAGATCACAAACAAGTTAGGCGCCAGAAGCTCGCCGGATAAGTCAGTGTGGATCCCATCCTTCATCGCCTGGATTAACCGCTCTGCCAGATTCACCGGCATCAATTTTAGCGGAAACAGGAGCGCTGCGCTGCCTTCAATCAAAGACTGCAAACGCGCCTCAAATTGAGAAAGCCTGATTTCTAAAAAACCCATATCTACTCCAAGCAGTGACTCGGCAATTATAACTGGATTTTGACCTTAATAGCTGCTTGACAACAATTCCAACATGCGATATAACACGCTTTGCGCAAGAATATGCGGGTGTCGCCAAGTGGTAAGGCAGTAGCTTCCCAAGCTACCATTTCGTGGGTTCGAATCCCATCACCCGCTCTCAGTAGCCGATTATAACTGCCTGGGCATCGCTCAGGCAGGCAATATTTAACAAGATTGTAATTTTTTGGTCACTTTTATATGTAATCTAGCGATTTTGTTGTAAAATAGGAGTATGGACAATTTTCTGTCAGATGAAAACCAACCGATCATCCTGTATGTAGAAGACAATCCGGATAACCGGACGCTCGTCCGTCGCATCCTGATGGCATACGATTTTACCGTCTTAGAAGCGGGCAGCGCTGCTCAAGCCCTGGAGGTTGTCCGAGACCAGGTCCCGGATCTCATCCTCATGGACATCAATATGCCCGATATCGATGGGTACACCCTGACATCTCAATTGAAAGATGTTCCCGAATTGTTCAACGTACCCATCATCGCGCTGACTGCAAACGTGATGAAGGGCGATCGCGAGCGAAGTCTGGAAGCCGGGTGCGATGGCTATATCCAAAAACCGATCGATGTGGATACATTGCCAACGCAAATCAGGCGCTTCCTATCACTGAAACGGTAAACCCGCACACGAGGCGTTTTTATGGCAAGCCAGAACCCTGGCCGGACAGGCCCTATCAGTATGAATACCGGACCCCTTCGGGGCGGCCTGGCTGGCGATAAAGAAACAGCCGATAATAAAGGGCCAATAGCACAGGGAGCCACAGTATTGGTGGTGGAAGATAATGTGGCCAATTTCGTCTTGATTGCTCGCATGCTGGGATACATGGGCATTCACTGCGAATGGAAGACCTCTGGCTATGAAGTCGTAGAATATGCCGATACACTGCCGCGCCTGGATTTGATCTTGATGGATATTCGCTTGCCCTATGAAGATGGGTACAGCGCGCTTAAAAAAATCCGCTCCTCCCCTCACCTGAAAGAGACCCTGGTGGTTGCTGTCACCGCAGAAGGCACAGCCGAGCAGCTCAATAAAGCACGCGAGTCCAGCTTCGATGGTTTCATTGCCAAGCCGCTGGATCCTGACCATTTTCCAGATCAGATTCGCCGGATCCTGGCTGGAGAACCAGTTTGGGAGCTCAGTTAGTGTCACGGTACGATCTTTTTTCCAATGAGATCCAATCAGCCAGCTTCCCCCCCATTTATCTAACTGCAAGTAGAGTTTGCGTAAATTTGACTATCAAATCTGTCAGAAAACCCTCCCAATTTCTCAAGTGGGAGGGATAATTTGTTAATTAAAAGTTAATGCCATATTCACTTGAACGATGAGGAGATCTTATTCATGTCATCGGCCATTCCTGCCCCCAATCGGCTGCCTCGTGGCCAACTGTCGCGCATGCTCCTGCTCTTCATCCTGCCGCTCTCGCTGATCCAACTGGCGCTCATCGGGACCCTGGCGTACCTCTACGGTCGTAATCTGCTCGAACTGCATTACGGCCTGATCTTCCTGGCTATCGCACTGCTCATACCCTGGGTGCTGGCTGGGATATTTTTCCGTAGCCTGGTTAAATCATTGGGGACGCTGACGAAGACAACCCGGCTGTTTGCAGATGGAAACTGGGAACAGCGCATGAGTTTCGAAAAACAAGCTGGTCTGGGATTGAATGAAATTGGTACGCTGGCTCAATCCTTCGATCTTATCGCCGATGAAGTGATCGAACTCAACCGCCGCCTGGAAACCCGCGCCAATGAATCCCGCAATAAGCTTCAAAGCCTGGCTCAGTTGTCCTGGATAACTGCCACCTCCCCCAATCTCCACGAAGTGCTGCGTCATACACTGAATCAGGTGATTAAGAGTTCCACCTATTATTATCTGGCTGTTTATGTTGTGGAAACAGCAGGCAGTGAGTCCTCACCAGAATGGGCAAAAAATCTACCAGGCGCTCAACAGCCAACTACCGGCACAATGACATTGCGATACAAAGTAGGATCTTCTGAATTCGAGAAACGTCTGCCTGAGAGCATTGATCTCGCCTCTGGCGAAAATTCCGACCTGCCCCAACAGCAGTCAGCTGGCTCAATCTCACCACTGCCCCTGGCTTTACAGGCTATCCGTACCAACCACACCCAGGTTGAAATCTTACCGGACCCGCCCACCGACCTGGTCGAAATCTGGCAGGCGGTTGTTCCCATTGCGCTCAGGGATCAGGTACTGGGCGTGATCGTGATCTATATGCCCACTACCAGGAGCGGCAGCCGCTTATCAACGGCCCAAAACGCCACCCCAGATGCTGGAAGCCGTTTGCAATTACCGCCGCCGGTGCAGGCTGAAATGCAAATATTAGCCACCAACCTGGCTTTTGCCATTGATACGTTCTCTATCGGGCGCAAAGAAGCAGGCGGCGCTGCCTTCGACTTCCCTGAACGACCTGCAGACACTGCCGTGGCTGAGGCCCTACCGGAGACGCCACCCGTCATTCCCGACCTGCCCTGGCAAATCACTCCGCCCACCGGAGATAGCTTACGAATCCCTACAGAAGACCTGGAGTCGCTCCATTTGACTCGCCGGCGCCTGACTGAACTGGAAACGCTCTGGAATATCAGCCAAAAAATATCCCTGGAGCTTCAGTCCGCAGAGAGCGACCTGACCAACCTGTATCAAACCATCCACCAGCAGATTCTCATGGCGATGGGCGAAATTAGCTCATTTGTAATTGCCTTATATGAGCCGCCAGAACAAGGGATAGGCAAAACATCAAAAACCCCGGGGGAACTCGGAGCAGGTACTATTCGAGTTCCCTATATGGTTGAAAACGGAGAATTCCTGCAAATACCCCCCTTCCCCTACGGAGAAGGCATCACATCGGTGATTATCCGCAGCGGCAAACCACTGCGCGTTGTTGAAGACACACACGACACACTGCAGGCCTTGGGCGCAAAAATCGTTGGCGAACCAGCGAAATCGTTATTAGGGGTGCCTCTGATCCTGGCTGGGGAAACCTTGGGAGTTATCCTCATTGAAGATACTCAACGGGAGCACCGGTTCGATGAAGAAGATGAACGCCTGCTCAGCACAGTTGCCAGCCAGGTAGCCATTGTTTTACGCAACGCCCGTCTGCTGGAAAACTCTCGGCGGCAGGCAGAACTGGAGCGACGAGTAAACCTCATCACCGCCAGGATCCGCCAATCTGCGGATATCGAATCCATCCTCAGAGCTACGACACAGGAGCTTGGCGCAGCTTTGAAGGTCCGCCGCGCCCACATTGAAATTAATCCTTTAGGCCAGCCCGCAGAAGACGGCTTTACAGACCTGCCTCTCGCTGACAGCCAGGGATACCATCACACAGATCAGGAACAGGGGCAGGAAACGCCCCTCGGCGGTTAAGGAGCGTGCGATGAAATTATCATACTTCCGATCCCCTGACGACAAAAAACATCCGCCGCCTGAGCGCAGTACTGTTGAGCCGGGGTCCCCCAATGCTTTCAACCCATTCGAAGAAGATGGAGCCCAGGTAATTTTGGATGATGCCAGCCGAAGATCTGCAGGCCTGAAACTGGGACAGCCAGGCACAGCCAGTTCGATATCAGATGAGTTATACTCGATCCGGCGCAGGTTGCTCAACAGGGTCATCATTATATTCTCCATAATGGGCGGCGTGGTCTACCTGGTAAACCTGCCGATCATCTTCGAGAACAACCAGTGGGTGAACCTGGCGCTGTACACGCTGATGGTACTGATCGCTATCGGACTGGTAATTGAGCGCGGTCGATGGCTATCCAATAATTTACGCAGTATGGTGATCCTCTTAATCCTGTTTCTATTGGGTGTTACAACTCTAACATCTGATGGGTTATATGGAAATGGCCGCATTTACCTGATCACTGTACCCCTGATCGCCAGCCTACTGCTTTCTGGACGCAGGCTTACGGTCACTCTCTTACTAAGTATTATCTCCCTGGTAGCTGTTGGCTTGATGATGAGCATGAAACCGCCCCTGATCCCTCCCCCTGTTTTGAAGGAGGGAACAGGTAATACCAGCTTACTGTCATGGATTATTGCCAGTATAAGCTTCATCTTCATGGCTGTCATCTCTGCGCTGGGTTCTGGGCTGTTGATTCAAAACATAGAGACGAGTCTGCACAGTCAGCAGAAGCTTGCTGGCGAAATATTAATAGAGCGAGAATCCCTGGAACGGCGCGTAGACGAGCGCACCCAGGATGTTCAACGCCGTCTGGTCGAAATCCGCACCGCTGCCGATGTCAGCCGTTCGATCGGCATCCTGCTGAATCCAGCCGCGCCGCAAGGCGGTTTGCAGGAGCTTTTGCCGCGGGTATGCGAATTGGTGCGTGAGCGCTTTGATCTGTATTATGTGGGTATTTTCCTGGTAGATGAGCCTGCCCCGGCTCGTAATCCAGAAACCAGGATGGGCGTCATGGGAGCACGTTCAGAACGCTCCGTAACAGATATCCAGACCCGCTACGCTGTCCTGGCAGCTGGTACTGGCGAGGCTGGCGCCAGAATGCTTGCCCAAGGTCACAAGCTCGAAGTTGGTGGAGACTCAATGATTGGTTGGGCAACCGATTTTGGCCAGGCGCGAATTGCCTCCGATGTACGACCAGCGGACGACTCGGGCGCTGAAGCGGTGGCGCAGCTTGTGCGCTTTAATAACCCCCTGCTGCCCGATACACGGTCAGAGTTGGCGCTTCCTATTCTTGCAGGCACCGAAAAAACTGGCAGCGTGGTGCTGGGAGCATTGACGATCCAATCCCACCAGCCATCTGCATTTGATCAAGATGACATCACTGTTCTGCAAGGCATAGCTGACAGTCTGGCTTTGGGGATTGAAACAGCCCGCCTCTTTAGCGAGCAGCAAGCCAGTCTGCAGGAAATTCGCGCTCTCCACCGTCAATACCTGCAAACAGGTTGGTCAGAAGCGATTGCTTCCCAGGGCCCCATCCGGGTGAGCTACGAACCCGATCAGATGCAAGCCACCACTACCGAAGAAGAGAGCCTGACAGGTGAGAGCGCAGACCTGCACAGCCTGCAGGTTCCCATCCGCATACGCGACCAGGTGATTGGCAACCTGGTGTTGGAGATTGAAGCAGCGGATGGCCGCGATTTATCTTCAGAGGATGAGAAATTGGTAGAAGCAGTCACCGACCAACTGGCGCTGGCATTGGAGAACGCCCGGCTGATTACTGAAACCCAACGCAGAGCAGAAGCAGAAAGTCTGGTGTCGACCATAACTTCTCGAGTATGGGCATCTCCAGATATCGATACCGTCTTGCGGGTCACGATACAAGAATTGGGATCTGCTCTACAAGCAACCGATGGGTGGATCGAGCTGGGTGGTGATACCAGCGAAACTGAGCAAGGACAATACCTGTCCGGGGAGGCCTCTTCATGAGCACATATCAGGCCGGGGGTGGACTAATGAGGGAGCAAAGTACAGGGCTGCGCGCCAGAAACTCGCTGCTGGTGAGATTGACCGCGTTAACCTTATTAATCGCGCTGCCCATTTTGGCTGTCATGGCCTTCTTCCTGATCGAACGAGCCCGTACCCAGCTTGAACAAGATGCAGCAACAAACCTGCGGGCGCTGAATAATGCCGTTGGTTCCACGATATCGCTGTGGTTGGACACCCATGTCAGCGTTTTGCAGACCCTGGCTGCGCTGCCTGCTATCCGCAGCATGGATCCAGAACAGCAGACACCCGCACTAAAAGCCATGGCCGCCGCCTATCCACAGATGTATCTGGTCAGCACAACCGATCTGCAGGGCATGAACATTGCCCGCAATGATGATGGCAAACTAACCGATTACAGTGACCGGTTATGGTATCGCAATGCTGCGTCGGGTGACTCCCCATGGTCCTACCAACTCCTGATCGGCCGCACCAGTGGCCGCCCCGCCCTGGTGCTTTCAGTTCCTATCCGAGACGATCAGGGCCAGGTGATCGGTGTAGCCATGTTTGCCAGCGAATTAACCGCAATCAGCCAGCAGGTGCAAACCGCCCGGGCTGGGCAGCAAGGTTTTGCTTACATCTTTGACTCCGAAGACAGAGTAGTCGCCAGCCCAGCCGATGTGCAAAACGCGCCAGAATTGGCTGTTGACCCAAATGCCCCAGCTGCCATTCAGGACTTCAGCACATATAACCCGGTGAAGGCGCTGCGGAGCGGAATAGAAGGAGCTTATCAGTTCACCGATCAGAGTGGATTGGTCTGGCGCGCTCATCTGTCCCGCCTGAGTGCTGACTGGGGAGTCATTGTCCAGCAGCCTGAGAATGAGTTGCTGGCGCCCATACGCACCTACCAACAGATCGCCTGGACAGCGTTGGGGGTAAGTGCAGTTCTCTTATTCATCCTCACTTATCTCAGCCTCCGCCGGAGCATCCAGCCTATCCGCAGCCTCACCGAGACTGCTGCGGCCATTTCTGCTGGCGACCTTTCCCGCGCCGCCCCGGTCCAAAGCCAGGATGAGATCGGTTTGCTGGCAAACACCTTCAACCGTATGACTGCTCAACTGCGCCAGTTCATCACAGCACTGGAAGAGCGCGTCGCTGAACGTACATCAGCGTTGGAACGCCGTCTGGTGCAGCTGCAGGTGACGGCTGAAGTAGCACGCGAGGCGGCCTCCTTTGGGACAACTTCTGCCATCAGCGGCCAGGAGCGTAGTTCTGGCGACCGCCTGATGCAGGACATGGTGAAATTGATCTCTGAACGCTTCGGTTTTTATCATGCTGGCATCTTCCTTCTGGATAGCGGGTCTGGTCAATCGGGCAGCCCAGGTTTTGCAGTCCTCAAAGCAGCCTCATCGGAAGGCGGACAGCGCATGTTAGCCCGCGGGCACCGCCTGGCTGTGGCTTCGCCAGAATCTATGCGCCTGGGTGGGGGAACGATGCGGAGCAGCACTGATCGCCAGGTGCGCCCCATCGGCATCGTCGGCTACGTCGCAGGATCAGGCAGTCCCCGCATTGCTCTGGATGTGGGCCAGGATGCAGTCTTCTTCAACAACCCCGACCTGCCATTGACCCGCTCAGAAATGGGCCTGCCCCTCAAAGTGCAAGAACAGGTCATTGGTGTTCTGGATGTTCAATCCACCGAACAATCCGCCTTCACCCAGGAGGATGTTGAAATCCTGCAGATTCTGGCTGACCAGATCGCCCTTGCCATCCAGAATTCGCTCCTGATCGATGAAAGCCGCCAGACTACTCAAGAACTTCAGGTATTGCTGAGTAAGCAGACCGCCCAGCGATGGCAAACACGTCTGCTCTCTGCAGAAGGTGGTGGAATGGCATACTCTCTGCATGCAGGCAGGGTCTCTCCCGGCGGTGAACACCGGGCAGGGCAGGACGAGCGATCCGGACAGCATCTACCAGAGGCGACGAAAAAGGATAGAGCATTGTCCGAAGAATGGCCTATCATGCTGCGCGGGGAAAAGCTTGGCGCAATCTCCCTCCAGCGAGCCGCTCCCTGGACGCCGCAAGAGCGCAGGCTGATCGAGGAAACACTCAACCAGGTGGCACTAGCCCTGGACAATGCTCGCCTGCTGGAAGAAGTGCAGCAGCGCGCCTCACAGGAAGAGTTTATTAATCAGGTCATTAGCCGGGCGCAAAGCTCGATGAACCTGGAGACCGTGATGAAGAATGCCGTTCGAGACATCGGCCTGGCTGTCAGCGGCGCCAGGGTGCGTTTGACGATTGCACAGAGCGCCCCAACGGAGCAAGAAACGCCACCTGGCGATGGAGATGGTCAATGAGAACTTCCCTATTTACCCGGCTGACTCTATCGTTCGTCTTCATCGTGCTGATGGTGATTGCCGCCAGCGCCGGTGGGTTTATCCTCAGCCAGGCTGCCGGTCGCAGCCTGACAGCTTTTCGCCAGGCTGGCAGCGAGCAGGAGCGTGTGCGCGAGCTGCAAAACGGCTGGTCGTCCATTGTCGATAACATTAACAACCTGCTGATCACCCGCTCCTATACTACCTACCAAAACCAGCTAGACACTTCTGTACAGAGCTTCACGGAGCAGCTGCAAGATCTGGTTGCCCAACCGCCAGGGGTTAGCGAAGTCGGCAGATTCAATAATCAACCCCTGGTCAACGAGATAGATGGAATTTACGCCCAGTTCAATCAAGCCATTACAGAATTCAACAGCTACATCCAGCAAGGCCGCTGGGGCAGCGCCACAACCCAGCACCAGACATTTATCAGCCCCTTGCAACCGCAAATGCAAGAAAAGTTGGCCCAACTGAATCAGAACATCCAGAATGAGGTTGCTCTATCTGCCGACCAGGTTGAGCGAACCCGATCAGCCACGTTGATTGCCTGGGGAGCGCTGATCCTGGCAGCAATTGCCCTGTCAATGGTAATCCTTTTCCTGTCTCGGCGCGATCTCATCCAACCTCTCACCAGGTTGAGCGTGGAAGTCAGGCAGATCACAGCGGCGAAAAGCGCCGCCACCGAACAAGCCCCCCTGGTCCAGCTCTCGCAATCCGCAGAGCTGCGCGCATATGAGCACAGGGCAGACGAAGTCGGTGAACTCACCCGGGCAATTATCCTGATGACGGACTGGCTGCGTGAATCCTATGGATCATTGGAGAGACGAGTCAACGAGCGCACCCAGGAATTGGAACGCCGCACGCAGCAGGTGCAAGCGGCTTCTCAAGTGGCGCGTGATATCACTACCCGGCGCGAGTTAGCAGATCTGCTCAACTTTACTGTGAACCTGGTGCGTGAGCGGTTCGGTTTCTATCACGCCGGAGTGTTCCTGGTTGATGAGCGGCGTGAATACGCTCACCTGCGCGCTGCAACAGGCGAAGCTGGAGCGCAAATGCTCTCCCAGGGCCACAAATTGGGGGTCGGGGAAACAGGGCTGGTAGGTTACGTCACGCACACCGGTCATCCACGCATCGCTCTGGATGTTGGGCAGGACGCGGTACATTTCAGGAATCCACTTCTACCAGAAACACGTTCCGAAGCTGCTCTGCCCCTGAGGATTGGGAATGAAGTGATTGGCGCGCTGGATATCCAGAGCCAGCAAGAAGCGGCTTTCGATGAAGAAGACTTGACCATTTTACAGGTAATTGCCGACCAACTGGCTACGGCAATTTACAATGCTCGCTTGTTGGATGAGCTTCAGGAAAACCTGGGCGAAATGGAGCGTTTCTATGGCACATATCGCCAGCAGGCCTGGAGCGCATGGGCTGCCACAGGCGGGGTACTCGGCTATCAATTTGATGGGATTAATCTGACGCCCATCGAGAGTAAGACTGCCGAGCAGACAGGAGCAGAATCGGCCAGATACAGCTCCAGCGTCCCTGTGTCCATTCCCCTGCAAGTCGGCGGACAGGTGATTGGCAACCTGGAACTGACTCCTGAACAGGGTGAACTGCCTTCCGATCAAGTATTTCTGCTCACCAACCTTGCCAGCCGAATCGGCCAAATCCTGGAAAGCGCACGCCTGTTTGAAGAAGCCCAGAGCCGTGCAGGACGCGAGCAGACCATCAACCGCCTGACAGCAAATGTTACCCGCTCGTTGGATACAGATGTTGTGCTGCAAGCTGCAGCCAGCGAACTGGGACAGATTCCTTCCGTAATTGAAGCCTCTATTGTCCTCACAACCGGTAAAGATGCAGGTGATAGGTCGTAATTATGAGAGTATTAACTAAACTACTGCTGCCAACCCTGCTCATATTCGCCATCCTCCTGGTGGGCTTGATTGCCCACTTCACTCAGAGCTTCTCTGTTTCCATGCAGGAAGAGGAGACCCGGGAGTTGGATCGCTTGCGCCAGGGTTTGGAAAGCCAGATCGCCTCCCTGGAAGACCTGACCTTAGCCTTAGCCACCGGAACTGCCAATAATCCTGATATCCAGGCTGCGCTAGCGGCGGGTGACCGCGAGCAATTGCTGCTGCTGACCCAGGAGTCTTATCGCAAGTTGAGCAGTCTGTACAACATCATCCAATTCCAATTTCATGTCCCGCCAGCCACTTCCTTCTTGCGAGTCGAGCAGCCGGATAAATTTGGCGACAACCTGTTAGCTACCCGTCTGCCTGTTTACATCGTCAACGCGCAAAATCGCGATGTGACCGGAGTGGAACTGACCGCCGAAGGATTGACTGTGCGAGGCATTGCCCCGATTAACCCAGGCGGCGGCTTGAGCTCCGGTACGCTATTGGGTTCCGTAGAATATGCTGTTCGCCTGGATCGCACCCTGCTAAGCCGCTTAAAAATTCAATATGGCGCCGAATGGCACATCCTGCTCAGCCAACGGGCCATGCGGTTGGCCGGGTACACCCCAGTCGGAGCCGTCCCAGCAAGCGTAAGCGAGGCACTGCCAGCTGACCTATATCTGTTGACATCCACAATGTCTGAACCGATCCTGGCCAAAGCCGAAGAAGGGGCAGAAAGCCCCTATGAAGTGGCTCTGCGAGGCGACGTGGTTGCCTCTAGCCGGCAAATTGGCAACCTGGGAGGCATTGGATCTTCGTCCTATGCGATCCTCAGTGTGCCACTGCGCGATTACACAGGCACGATCGTAGCCATTGTTGATGTAGTTACCGACCGCACCCTGGTTGTTCAACAACTGACCGGTCGGATAACCACTGCCCTGGTGGTCGGCGGCTTAGGCATGCTGTTGGGAAGTCTGGCGCTGATCGGGTTTACTCGTCTGGTCGTGCGCCCCGTCCAGCAACTAACCGAGGTGGCCTCAGCCATCGCCGCAGGTGATCTGCAGCGACAGGTGCCGCAGCGGCGCAGGACAGCCCGAGTTAAAAAACCTCGCCAACAGCCCGCCTGGCTGCAGAGGCTGACCGCAGGGAAGCTGTTCAGTCGATTTAAACCAACTCCGAAAGAACCCGGACCAACACCGCAAGCCGCAAGACGTGGTGATGAAATCGAGCAGCTAGCCAGCAGCTTTAGTACGATGACCATCCAACTGCGCGAGCTGGTAGGCAACCTGGAGCAGCGGGTGACAGAACGAACCCAATTGCTGGAACGTCGCTCCAATCAGCTCCAGGCAGCCGCTGAGGTAGGACGAGATATCACCAGCATCGGTTCTACCGATCTGGATGAGCTGTTCCGCGAAGCAGTGGGGTTGATCCGTGAACGGTTTAATTTTTATCACGCCGGTTTATTTTTGCTGGATGAGGCCGGTGAATATGCTGTCCTGCGTGCAGCAGCCAGCCCGGCAGCCCAGCAGATGCTGGAGCAAGGCTGGCGGCTGCGAGCATCTCCCGACCGGAGATCAGGTATTCTCAGCCAGGGCCTCGTTGGGCGAGTGATCAATACGGGACAGGCGCGCATCGCTTCCGATGTCGAGGCGGACAGCGAATACTTCCGCAACCCTCTTCTGCCCGAAACTCGCTCAGAGTTGGCTCTGCCTCTTCGAGCCCTGACTGCTCCGATAGCGGATGAACTATCATCTGGTTCACAACCGGGGGGACGTCCCGAACGGAGATCAATGGTAATTGGCGTGCTGGATGTGCAAAGCCGGGAGCCAGTAGCCTTCCACGAGGATGATGTCATCGTTCTACAGATTATCGCTGACCAGTTAGCCATCGCCATCTCAAACGCCCGACTGATGGATGCATCCCGGAGAAGTGTGCAGGAACTGGAACTGGCTTATCAGCAATACACGCGCGAGTCCTGGGATTCTTACACCAGAGAGCGCTCGATCATGAGCCGCAGACTCGCCCCTACCGCAGCTGCCGCCCTTGGATACCGCTACTATCAGGGAAGATTGCAGCCCCTGTCCAGCCCGGATGTGGCAACCCTGACCCCTGAAGCTGTCCTGGCAATCCGACAAGGAAAAGTGGTAACCCAAGATGCCGCCCACACATCGGATATGGGCGAGACGGCGACTGCTCCCCACGACAATGCCCGCCTGGCAGCGCCGATTATCCTGCGCAATCAGGTGATCGGGGTGCTCAATTTACAGTTGGATACCGCCGATGTGCCTCAAGATCTGGCCATCCTGGCTGAAGAAGCTGCCTCCCGGCTGGCATTGGTTCTGGAGAGCGCCCGGCTGCTGCAAGAAGCACAGAGGCTGGCGCAGCGTGAGCAACTGGTAGGCCAAATTTCCACCCAGGTGCGGTCAAGCCTGGATTTGGATGCTGTGCTGCAGGCTGCTGTTCGGGAAATAGGCCGATCCTTGAGTCTCGGTGAAATCCCCGAAGCATCTGCCGGGCAGAAAGAACCTCCCTCGGTAGAAATTCGGCTTGGGATAGTAACGGAGTGATAAGATGAGAAAATTACGCTCCATCCTGGCGACCAACATAGCCCTGCTGGCAATTCTGATGGCTGCCCTGATTATCACCAGCCTCTATCTATTTGCTCGCCAGCGGACGCGCGAGGCCACTCGCCAGCGCCTGCTTGACATCGTCAGCCTGGCAGTCATGCAGGTGGATGTTGATCTGCATTCCACCCTGACAGACCCTGCCCAGGAAGGCAACGCGGATTACCTGAAAATTCAACGCCAGCTGCAAGCCATCCGCGATATTGATCCCGAACTGGTGTATGTGTATTCATTGCGCTATCAGCGCGAACCAGCCCCCGATGGGCAGGTTGTTTTCATCGTTGACGCAGAGACGGACCCCGAAGAAGTCTCCCACCTGGGAGATGTCTATTACGAGCTGGATGTTGAAACGATGCAAAAAATTTCTCTGCTCGGTGAGCCTTCCGTGGAAGAGGATTTCTACACCGATCGCTGGGGTACCTGGCTTACCGCCTATGCACCCTTATACACCTCAGGCGGCAGACGCGATGCTGTGCTGGGCATTGATATGTCAGTCGATACTGTGATCAGTTATGAACGACAGTTCTTATGGGTTTCATTGCTAATTTTTCTCCTGATCACCCCTGCGATGGCTGGACTCGGCTGGTTGTTTGGCAACGGCCTGTCCAGGCCGCTCAACCAGCTGACTGAAGGAGCAAAGCGGGTGCGCGAAGGCGACCTGAATTATCGCGTAGCTGTTGGAGATACAGGGGTCGGAGGATTGAGACCGGCTGAATTCGAAGAACTGGCTGGCGATTTCAACGCCATGACCTCGCAGCTTGCGGAAACCGTAGGCGACCTGGAAAATCGGGTAGCCCAACGCACCCAGGAGTTGGAGCAGCGTACAGCTTACCTGGAAGCCACCGCTCAACTCTCCGGCATGCTCTCTACGATCCTCGATCAGTCAGAATTGATCACCGTGGCAGTAGAGCAAATCCGCCAACGTTTGGACCTGTATTACGTGGGTCTGTTCCTGTTGGATGAGAAAAGGGAATGGGCGATCCTGCAAGCAGGCACCGGAACCGCAGGAGAAGCCATGCTGCAGCGCGGCCACCGGCTGAGAGTTGGAGGCGGTTCGATGATCGGTTGGAGCATTGCCAATGCCCAACCCCGCATCGCTCAAATTGCGGAGGAAGACCGGTTGCGCCTGGCTACGCCCGAGCTGCCTGAGACGCGTGCGGAAGCCGCCCTACCACTGCGTTCGCGCGGCCAGGTTTTGGGAGCCTTAACCCTGCAGAGCGTTTCTGCGGGAGCCTTTGATGAACAAACCCTGCGCGTGCTGGCAGTGATGGCAGATCAGGTGGCAGTCGCCCTGGATAACGCTCGACTGTTCACAGAAAGCCGACAAGCGATAGAAGCCGAGCGCCGCATCGTAGGACAGGTCGGTCAGGAAGGCTGGAGGCAGCTCTTGCGCACCCGCTCAAACCTGGGGTACCGCTGGGAAGAAGAACGTGGGGGACAGGCAAAGCTGGTAGAAGGTGATTGGAGCCCGGCCATGCGGCAGGCGATGCAAACTGGTCAGGTGGTGCAGGATGGCGAGCAATTAATTCTGCCAGTACTCGTGCGCGACATGGCAATTGGCGTGCTGAGGCTGTCCAGACCTGGCTCTGCCGAGGCAGATAACCCAGGCAGCGAAAACCCCAGCTGGAGCGAGGGAGAGATCCAAACCTTGCAGGCCGTGCTGATCCAGGTGGCTCAGGCAATTGAAAGCGCTCGTCTGTACCAATCTGCCCAAAGCATGGCGCAGCGCGAGCAGCTCACCGCCGACGCTACCAGTCGTATCCGTGAAACCCTGGATATCGAAACCGTTTTACGCACCACGATCCTGGAGGTGCAGAAAGCCCTATCTGCTTCAGAAGTGATGATCAGCCTGGGCAAGCCAGAAGGCGATGGCGGCAATACAGATTCTCTCGAAGCCCAGCGGCAGGAGACCAACTGATGGAGAAAGAATACAAACAGATCGGCGTAAGCCGGCCCCCGCTCGAAGTGCAAGACCTGCCCACACCAGAAGAAGTATATAAAGTAAAGCGGGTCGGCCTGCAGGAGTTAATCCTCTTTATCCTGGGGCCAGGAGTGATCGCCCTGGGCATCTCTATCGGCAGCGGTGAATGGCAGTTGGGCCCGTTGAATGTGAGTAAGCTGGGGTTCCAGGGGATCGGCTGGGTAATCCTGGTATCAGCAGTTCTCCAGGTGCTCTATAATATCGAACTGGCGCGCTTTACCATTGCTACCGGCGAGCCCCCCATCCTGGCTTTTGGTCGTACGCCGCCAGGCTATTGGTTGTGGATCCCACTGGCGCTGTTCAGCTTCTACATGGCCTTCATCCTGGGTGGGTGGACGGTGAGCGCTGGCGCCAGCCTGTTCGCTCTCTTTACAGGCAGGGTCTACCAGGCCAATGAGTTGGAACTGGTGCGTATCATGGGTATCGGGCTTCTGGCTTCAATCTTTGTTGTGACCATGTTCGGTCGCAAGATCGAGCGCACCATGGAAGCGGTACAGGGATTGATTTTACCCTACGTGTTAATTGGCCTGCTCCTGGTCACCCTGGTGGTAGTACCAATCAGTTATTGGGGCAGCGCCATGCTCTCGCTGGTGACCCCCTCTCGTTTACCTGAAGGGGCCGATATGTCCTTGTTGGGCGCTCTGGCAGGCTTCACGGCGCTGGCCTCCGGTTTGAATTTCATGTTTATTGGCTATTATCGCGACAAGGGCTTTGGTATGGGAAGCCGCACAGGCTATCTCCCAGGTCTACTCGGAGGGCGCGCCAGCAAGCTGAGCAGCGTAGGCAAGATTTTCCCAGAGAACGAGAAAAACGCCGCCATCTGGAAGCGCTGGTTCCGTTATCTGCTGATTGACCAGTGGGGCATCTATTTTGTGGGCGCTATCCTGGGCATGATGCTGCCCAGCATCCTGGTCGGCTACCTGGCCGGTCTGCCAGGGGCGCAGCCGCCCGAGCAAGCCAGTGTCACCACATATGCCGCCCTGCAGCTGGGTCAAAGGTTCGGCCCGCTGCTCTCTGGCTGGACGCTTTTGACTGGTTTTCTCATTCTCTATACCACTCAAATGGTTGTGCTGGAACTGCTCGCCCGCAATCTGACAGATGGCCTTCTGGGATTCAGGAGGCGGGCGCGCTCAAAGCAGCCTGAGACGGCCGCAGAAAATTCAAGCGAAGAGAGCATCGTTCAAGACCCGCGCAGGCTGTACTATCCCATCATGATCGGGCTGATCGTGGTGATCAGCATCATCATTCATCTGGCTCTGCCCGTCCAGCTAACCGTGATTTCTGGGAACCTTTCAAACTTTGCCGCCCTGATCTTCCCACTGGTGATGATTTATCTAAACCGGCAGCTCCCCAAGCCAGCCCGAATCACCTGGTGGTCATACCTGTCCCTGGTTGGAAACGTATTGTTCTTTGGCTTCTTCTTTGTCAACTTCTTGCTCACCCAGGGCAGCGCGTTGTTCCGGTAATCAATTTATGTACCTGCGATGATGGAAAAATGAACTCACAACTATCTGCGGAACTGGTTCAACCTGAACAAACCAAACTTTCACGCTCCTCGCTGAGATACCGCTTGATTCTGGCATTCCTGGCGGTAGCGATGCTGCCCTTCGCCGGTATCTCCCTGGTGCTGGTCATCTCGGGGGCGCAAGGCGGGCGTGATTCCGCCATCACCCAGCTTGATACTGTGGTCGGCTATAAAGAAAATGCGATCGCAAGCTGGGCGGATGGGTTAAAAGTCGAGTTGGCTGGTGCGCTGGTGGGGGAAGACACCCCTACCCTGGTGGCTAAAATTATCCAGACTCCTCCAACTTCGCCGGACTATCTCCTGATCCGGGAGTCTTACAACATCGTCCGCAACCGTTTCATTAACAACCTGAGGCAATCGCAAAATTTTGATGAGATTTTCCTGCTCGACCGCGGGGGAGTGGTAATCCTATCCAGCAATAACACCCAGGAAGGCCAGGATTTAAGCCAGAGCGCATTCTTCTCACAGGGTTTGGCAGCCCCATATACCAGCACCCCCGACTACAACTACGCCCTGGGCAAAACACAGTTATATGTCAGTATGCCCATCTTTGGTCAGGCGAATACGGATGGAGAACAATCGGGTGACACGGAGTCTGGCCAAGTAATCGGCGTGATGGCAGCCAGGGTAAAGATGGCGCCATTATCTGAAATCCTGAACAATTCTCTGGGGCTGGGCGAAACCGGGGTGACTTATTTGGTGGGAGCTGATCGCACCTTGCTGGTTGGTCCAGTCGAAGAAGACCTGGGGCAAAAAGTCAATACCCAGGGCATCCAGTTTGCAGCAGACAGCGCAGGCGGGATTCTGAATTACACCAATCAGGATGGCGTGCCGGTCACCGGTGTGTACCGCTGGATTACCGACCTGCAGGTGCTTGTCCTGGCTGAACAAGAACAGGCCGAGGCCAACCGCACTACACTGGCAACCCTGGCAGTCAACTCCAGCGTAGCGCTGGCATCCATCCTGGTGGCAGTGTTTATCGCCCTGATGGTTACCTACACCATCGCCTCCCCCGTCAGCAACCTGGCCGAGACGGCCCAACAGTTGAGCCGCTCAGCCATCGAAAGACTCACGCTGGGTGCGCCGCGAAAAGAAGCCGTCCCAGCGATCATCACACAGCCAGTGGAGGCCCCGCCTCCCGAGCCAGTTGTCGAGATCAATCCCTCGGGAGACGAAATCGGTGTGCTGGAACAGGCCTTTTCCAGCATGACGAAACAGTTGAACACACTGATCGACAGCCTGGAGCAGCGTGTCGCAGAGCGCACCCGGCAGTTATCTGAACGCTCGAACTACCTGGAAGCCTCCGCCCAGGTGAGCCAGGTAGCAGCCTCGATTCTTGACCCTGAAATGCTCATTCGTGAGGCGGTTGAGCTGATCCGTGAACGCTTCAACCTGTATTATGTTGGACTTTTCCTGGTGGATGAGAACCAGGAATGGGCAGTATTACACGCTGGCACAGGTCAGGCCGGTCAGGCCATGATCACCCGCGGTCACCGCCTGCTGATCGGTCGAGGCTCGATGATCGGCTGGTGCATTTCCAACAGTCAGGCCCGCATTGCCCAGTTTGCAGAAAGCGACCTGATGCGCGCCTCAACCGCCGAACTGCCCGAAACGCGTTCGGAAGCGGCTCTGCCGCTGCGCTCGCGCGGTCAGGTTCTAGGCGCGATTTCAGTGCAGAGCGCCCAGCCCAATGCCTTTGATGAGGTTTCGCTGGCAGTGCTGCAATCCCTGGCAGACCAGCTTGCTGTGGCGATCTCAAATGCCCGACTTTACGCAGAGAGTCAGCAGGCCCTCCAGGCTGAACGCCAGGCTTATTCAGCTCGATCACGCTACAGCTGGCAGGATTGGGCTCAGGAAACCAGCCAGGGCCAGGCAGGCCTTACTTTACGAGGCGATGCCAGCGGCGTTCACCCGGCTACGCCTGTCTGGTATCCAGAGATGGAAATGGCCTTCCAGCAGGGTCGCCCGGTTCCATCAACAATGCTAGAACAGGCGGCATCCGACCAGCGACCAGAGTCAATCGCTGTCCCAATTAACATCCGTGGGAGCACCATTGGCGTCATCCATATCACCCGCGGGGCGAACAGTCAGGAAGGCCAGGCAGACACCGCAGTTCCTACCAATTGGGGTGCTGAAGAAATCGCCTTCCTGGAGAACATCACTGAGCAACTCGGTGTAGCTTTGGACAGCGCCCGGCTGTACGCTGAGACCCAGCAAAGAGCCGAACAAGAACGACTGATCGGCGAGGTTACCAGCCGCATGCGTACTTCGATGGATGTCGAAGCAGTTCTGCAAACCGCCGTTGAGGAGATCTATAAAGTGCTCGATCTGGAAGAGCTGGTCATCCAGCTCTCACCGGAGGAACAAGATCACCGCAGCAGTACAGATCAACGCGATGGAGAAATACAATGAGGCAGATCAACTGGTATAACAGTATTCGGACGAGGCTGATCATCCTGCTGGTGCTCTTCGCTCTGCTGCCCATTGGCGTATTAGCCCTGGTGGTTACGCCTGTGCTATCCACCGATGCTGAGACGAATATTTACAATAACCTGACCGCAGTTGCCATCCTCAAAGAAAATGAGGTGTTGAGGTGGGCTGCCGATCTCCAAACGACGCTGCAAGCCGAAATCCAACGCAGCGAGGGCACACGCTTTCTGACCAACCTGCTGCAATCTGATCTTGATAGCGCTGTTTTTCGGGTGGTATACGACTCCCAACTGGCAAACTTCCAGGAAGCGCTGATCGCCCGCCCCGACTTTGTTGAACTCTTTATCTTGAATACGGAGGGTGTAGTCATCTTATCAACAGATGCCGCCAAAGAAGGCCGTCTCTTCGCCACCCAGCGCTTCTTTGAAAGAGGCCTGCGCAGTCAATTCGTGCAGCCCCCCGTATTCGATGTTTCCTTGATGCAATATTCGGTCATCTTTTCTCAACCTATTCTCTCTGACCAGGGCGAAGTACTGGGGGTGTTGGCAGGCCGCGCTACCCTGGGCACACTTAACACCCTGATGACCGAAAAAGCTTCCCTGGGCGAAACCGGTGAAACCTATCTGGTCAACGCTGATAACGTTCTTCTGACCGACCTGCGCGTTTCAGATGACCCAAATAATCCCAATATCACCGGCTCATCTGCCATCCGCACTGAGGGCGTGCTGAATGCGATCCGTTACCAGCAAGCCGACACAGCCCTCTATTCGAACTACCAGGGCATCCCGGTGTACAGCGCCTATCGTTGGCTCCCCGATCTTGAGATAGCTCTCGTAGCTGAACAGGAGCAGGTAGAAGCGCAGCGAACGCTGATCACCACCACCCGTTTGCTGGCCAGCATTATCATCGCCTCCACTCTGGTGGCTGTTCTGGCAGCCTTCTTTGTTGGCGCCAGTCTCATCCGCCCCCTGTCCGAACTCACCACCACAGCCAGCCAGGTCGCCAGCGGCAACCTGGCTCTGCAGCAGACCTCCAGCCGGCTAAACTTGCGCCGCGGCGATGAAATTGGCATGCTTTCGCAAGCCTTCAACGCCATGACCATCCGCTTACGGGAGTTAATCGTCAGCCTGGAGGAACGTGTCGCACAGCGCACCCGCCAGTTTGAAACCCGTAACGAACAGCTGCTGGGCGCGGCAGAAGTCAGCCGTTCGGTGGCTACAGTGCTGGATACCTCCCAGCTGATCCAACGTGTGGTCGATCTGATCCAGCAGCGTTTTGATCTGTATTATGTCGGCTTGTTTCTGGTAGATGAGTACCGCGAATGGGCGGTGCTGCGCGCCGGCACCGGGCAAGCCGGAGAAACCATGTTAGCTCGCGGCCACCGCTTGAAAATTGAGGCCGCTCCTGGATCTTCTTCTATGATTGGCTGGTGCATTGCCAACGCCCAACCTCGTATCGCTCTGGAGGCTGGAGAAGACCCCATCCGCCTGGCGACTGCCGATCTACCAGACACGCGCTCCGAGGCCGCGGTCCCCTTGCGCTCGCGCGGCCAGGTGTTAGGCGCCATTAGCATTCAGAGCACCCGGTCGGGCGCCTTTGATCGTGAAACAATTGCCATCTTCCAAACCATGGCAGATCAGGTGGCAGTCGCGCTGGATAACGCCCGCCTGTTCTCCCAGGCTCAAGAAACCATGGAAGCCATGCGCCAGGCCTATGGCGAGTTCAGCCACCAGGCCTGGATGGAACGCCTGCGCCGGCGTCCCCTGCTCCTGCAGCGTGATCCGCAAGGGTTGAAGCACATTCGGGAATTTGAGGGCAGCGCGAGCGCCTCGGGAGCTAATCCCAAAGGAGAAACGGAAGCTTTGGTTCTACCGATCAAATCACGCGGCCGGGTGATTGGCACGATAAAAGCTCGCCCACGAACAGCCTCAGGCGAAAATCAGCCAGCTGCTGCATTGCGCCCCGATGAACTAAATTTACTCGAAACTCTGGTTGACCAGCTCGGTGTCACCCTGGATAGCGCCCGCCTGTTTGAAGAGACTCAGATGTCGGCAGAGCGCGAGCGCCTGGTCGGTGAGATCACCGGGCGCATGCGCGCCACCCTCGATATCGATACCATCCTACAAACCGCGGTGCGTGAAATTCGCCAGGTTCTTGATCTTAAAGAAGTTGAGGTCCGCATGGGCATCCCACAAACAGGGGTTGTGCATGACCTGCCCGAAGCTGGTGTTGAACAGCCAGAGACTGGACAAATCCATGCGAATCGTCAGCCAATAGATCTACGACCCGGTCAAGCGGAGATCGAAGGGAGCACCTTATGAGCGTTTCAAGATCGTCAGAGACTCAACCGGCAAGTATGGATCAATCATCGGAAGAGCGCCCATTTCTTGGGGCAGCCAACCAGACTCCCCAGTCAGGGTCCTCCCGCTATCTGCAGCAGTTTGCGAATGTTATTCCAGGCTTCTTGCTGGCAGCTGCTATTGGTGGCGTGGCTTTTTACCTGTCCACACTGCATCACTCCCTGGACGCGCTGGTATTAGGCATTCTGATGGGCATGACGATCAAAGCCATCCTGGGGAACAATCCCACCTTACAGCCTGGCATACAATTCAGCGTGAAGCTGCTGATCCCAGTTGGCATCATTGCGTATGGCACCAATATCGATTTCAGCCGTTTCGCTACCTTGCCCCTTCAAATCATCATTTTCACCCTGCTGTGCATGGTTTTGTTCTTCGTGATCATCTATTCGCTCAACCGTGTACTTTGGAAATTACGCCCTAAGCTCAGCGCTTTGCTCGCCTACGGGTCAGCAGTCTGCGGCGCCTCGGCGATTGCTGTGCTCACCCCCAGCATCGACGCAGAGCCAGAGGATACCTCTGTGTCTTTGTTGGCGGTGACCGCGGTCGCTTTGTTGGGCGTGATGACTTATCCCCTGTTAAAAGAATTCCTGCAGCTGAGCGATGAGGCATACGCAGTGCTGAGCGGCAGCACCCTGCACCAGACCGGCACTGTGCGCCTGGCAATCGCCGGGCTAAACCAGAGCATCACCGATTTTGCCCTGGCGGTTAAAACCATCCGCATCGTCATGCTGGCCCCCATTGCCGTGTTTGCCAGCTTTCTGCACCGAGGAACTATTGGCGCTGCCAGGCAAGTTCCTGCAAGTGGAGCTGTCTTTTCACAATTTATTCGCTCACTGGGGCGGGTATGGTTCCTGCTGCCCTTCATCATTGTTGGAGTTTTAATTTCGTTTGTTCCATCTTCCCGGACGATACTCCAACCATTAAAAACTTACGCCCCGTTAATTTTTGCCACGACCCTGACCAGCATCGGTCTGACTGTGGACATCGACAGCGTGATCAACACCGGCAGCCGCCCATTGGTTGCTGCTCTGGCAGGTTGGCTTGGTGTAGTCTTGTTCTTTTTGATTACATTTACATTCATCCTGGGAACGTAGCTCATGTAAATAGGATTACCAGAAATGAAACTACGTGGTTCCTTATTCAATAAAATCCTGCTATTCTTCATCCTGCTCAGCCTCATCCCTACCCTGCTGACCAGCGTCCGGTTGTTAAGCCTCAACCGCAGTTTACTCCGGGTGGGTGGCACCCTGGCAAACGGCGCCTTTTGGAATATACCAGAAGAAGCTATCGTCCAGGTAAATGATTCACTGCGGGTTGAGCTGATCAGCTATCTGATTTATACCGGGATGGGCATTGGCATCATCGCTATCTTCAGTTCCGCCGGGCTGCTGGGTCCCATTCGCCAGCTCCAACGGTATGTCGAACGCCTGCGCGCAGCGGGAGTGGATCAGGTTGGCGCGGCTGCCGGCCTGGCTGCTGGCGACGATCAAGGATCACGCCCTGGGGTTGCCCTCCCCGAGCTTGCCGAGTCTGCCCAACTTTTGCCGCGCACAGGCGACGAAGTCGAATCCCTGGCAACCTCCTTCCAAAACATGGCAAGCGATATGTTTACCATGCAGCACAACCTGCAAAATCAGGTGAACGAACGCACCCAGACCATGGAGCATCGTGCCCGGCAGCTGCAGGCTGCCGCCCAGGTAGCCCAGGTTGCTTCCACTATCCGCGATATCGACCAGCTGCTGAACAAGGTCACCCAGCTGATCAGCGAATACTTTGGTTACTATCACGCGGGCATCTTCCTGATGGAAGGCGAACAAGAAAATCAAGCCGGTGATCATTATGCAGTGCTGCGCGCCAGCAACAGCGAAGGCGGACAGAAAATGCTTGCCCGAGGCCACCGGTTGGCGGTCAGCGAGACCAGCATCGTCGGCACGGTAGCCGATACTCGCCGCCCGCGCCTGGCTATGGATGTCGGGGACGACGCAGTTCACTTCCGCAATCCCTTCCTGCCAAAGACCCGCTCAGAGCTCGCCTTGCCCTTGCTGGTTGGTGATAGATTATGGGGTGTGCTGGATGTGCAGAGTGAAGCCGAGGCTGCCTTTAGCGAAGATGATATCGCCACCCTGCAGATCCTGGCGAACCAGATCGCCATCTCGATCGAAAACGCAAACCTGTTCCTGGAAAATCAGGCCATTGTTGCCGACCTGCGGGCAGCGCTGGATATCAGCCGAAAGGCTTATGGTGAACTAAGCCGCGAAGCCTGGCGCAAGCTGCTGCAGGTTCGCCCCATGCTGGGCTACCTGTCCTCTGCGCCTACCAGCAGTACCGGGTCCGAAGTGACCGCTATTACCGGCGATTGGCACCCAAAAATGCTGGAACTCTTGAATCGAGCTGGAGCATTTGATTACGCGGCGGCAGAAGAGGGCGCTGCCTCCGAGATCGCCCAGGACGGCAGCGAACACCGTCGCGCAGAAACCAGCCAGCAGCAGGAGAAACCCTCCGGGCAACGAGCGCTCCTGACTACTTCCAGCGATCAAAAGACCCTGTTCATGCCAATTGTCATTCGCCAGGCGCCAGCCGGTGTTTTGCGGCTGCAGAAACCCGCTCAAGCCCCACCCTGGAGCCAGACAGAAATCGAGCTGATACAAACTTTGAGCGACCAGCTGAGCGTGGCCCTGGAAAGCGCCAGACTCTACGAAGAGACCCGCCGCAGAGCCGAACGGGAACGCCTGACGGGTGAAATCACCGCCCGGATGCGCACTACCAACAACCCCCAGGCGATCCTCGAGACCGCCGTAAAGGAGCTGCGGCGCGCTCTGCAAGCCAGCCAGGCTCAGGTGAGCATCACCCCACCAATAACGACGACACCCACGGACGTTTTATATCCGCCGGATGTTCAGTATCCGCCGGATGCCCATTATCCGCCGGATGATAGTAGGGAAGGACAAGAACAATGAACCTGCCTGCCGACACCTCATTACCTGGATCCGCACATGCCTCGATGCCTTCTACACGGTCAATGCCATTCATTATCGCCGTTGCCAACCAGAAAGGTGGTGTTGCCAAGACCACCACCGTTGTATCTCTGGGCGGCGCCCTGACCAACCACAATCAGGAGGTTCTGCTGATCGACCTGGATGCCCAGGCCAACCTGACCCTGGCTTTGGGCGTGGATCCCAGCCGCCTGCGAGGAGCCGTCACCGATGTATTCTTTAATTCTGCCACCCCGCTGAGTGTCAGCCGCCAAACCGATATACCAGGGTTGGATCTGATCCCCTCAAACTCTGGGATGGATCTGGCTGAGCGTTTCCTGCCTGTGCGCAAAAACTATGAGACGATTCTACGCGCTGGTTTACGCCTCCCCCGGCAGAGCAATATTTCCGAAGGGTCTCAAGCTGAGCAGCCGACACTGCCCTATGATTTCATCATCCTCGACTGCCCGCCATTGATGGGAGCAGTCACGATTAACGCCCTGGCAGCTGCCGATATGCTGATCATCCCCTCCCAGCCAGAATACTTTTCCGCCCATGCTTTACGCACCATGATGCTAACCATCCGCCAGGTTCGCAGCCAACAAAACCCCAGCCTGACCTATCGTATCCTGGTCACCATGTTTGACAGGCGCAACCGCATCCACCGCCAGGTCAATGAGCAAATTCGACATGCTTTTGCCGAGGGCGTCTTCCAAACGATTATCGAAATCGACACCCGGCTGCGGGAGAGCGCCGTCGAAGGCAAACCAATCACCCATTACCGCAGCCCCAGACGCTCAACGCCCAGCCGCAGCGCCTTACAATATGATGCCCTGGCTCAAGAATTGATCGCACTGACAAAGACACACCACCCAGAAATGCAGTTCACCAGTGGCAAAGAAGCCCAAGAGCAGAGTTCCACTGCCATGCACCTGCCCGAGTCCCGCACCTACTGAGCGTAGGAGTTGATTTACTATGCCAACGGTAAAGAAGAAAAAAGAAAAAACTGAGTCACCAGCGGTAAAAAGCCCTGCCAACGAGTCTCGCATCGAGCAGTTGTTCACAAGCCTGGGAGCGGATCTTGCTCCAATGGAACCGGCGACCTCTGCTGCGCCCATCGCTCCCCAGCCCCCCATCCCTGGTGATGGGCAGCCCGGGCCAACTCCATCGACGCAGATCACTTCCAAGCAACGGCCGATCCTTGAGCCAGGCGCAGCGATCAGCGTTGCTGACCGGGAAGCCGGAGAAGAACAGGGGCTTAGCACCATAGGCAGCAACGTCACAGGACTCACCTCGGCTGGCTGGGAAAGTTTACGCCGCGGCACGCCGATTGCCCTGCCCGCCACCGCTGAAGATCAAGCCATTCTGGCTTATGCGCGACCGCTGCTGGAATGGAGTTCATCATCCAAAGGTGATGCGTCAGCAGATGGGTCCGCTTCCGGCCAGCTTGCAGATGCCCTGACCCAGCCAGCCTTGCTCCTGGAAGTCATGGATGATACGCCCCAGCGCACCTGGAGCGAGGATGAAATCCTGCTGGTTGAACAGGTCACTGATCAACTCAGTCTGGCGTTGGAAAATGCCCGTCTGTTTCAGGAGACCCAGTCAGCCCTGCAGGCTCTGGCTGTCAGCGAACGATATCAGAAAAGCGTCGCCCAGGCCGTTACAACGCTGACCGAAAGAGGCATAGCAGCCCTGGCGGATGTTTTACGCACCCTGGGCGAGGCATCCCAGGCCAGCCGGACCTACTACTTCGAAACTCAGGTGGACGCGCGCGGCCCCTACTGGCGGCTGATTTCCGAATGGTGCGCACCTGAAGTGCCGGCTCAGTTGGGCAACCCCACTCTGCGCCGCTTGCCCATCAGCCTGATCGGCCCCTGGCTGGAAAAGCTCAGCAGCAAAGGGTATATTTCCGCCCTGGCGGGAGAACTCCCCGAAGAACTCACCGGACTGGCAGATACCGGTAGAGATAACCTTTGGCAAAAAACTCAGCTGGGACGCAGAACCCCTGGCAGGGCAGGCACACTTGGTGAACCGGCCTCAACGGCCCAGGCCCCACGTGCAGTGCTGCAGTTTGCCATCCCCGGTCGCCAGGAAGCGCCAGGCTGCATCGGCCTGGAACAGTATGACTATGAACGCCGTTGGAGCGCTGAAGAAATCGCTGCTCTGCAAACCGCCGCATCAGCTCTGGCGAACACCATCGCCCGCGAAGACCTGTTCACCCAGGTGCAGATCAACCTGGCCGAAACTGAAGCGCTCTACCAGGCCAGCGCCAGGTTGAACTCCGCAGCCAGCTACGATGACATCTTGAACGTCTTACGCCAGCATACGGTGCTCGGCCAGGTGCATGCCACCAGTGTGACGATTAACTTATTCGACCAGCCCTGGACTCGCTCCGACCGCCCAGAATGGATGTTTCCGGTAGCGAGTTGGACTGGTGCTGAGGCCGGGCATCACCCCAATCGTTATCCTCTATCCCAATGGACGAATGCCGAACTGCTCATGCAGCCTGACCGGGCCAGCACCATCCTGGACACAACCACCGACGCCCGGCTGGACGAGGCTGCCCGGGCTGTGTATATCGACCAAATCGGCGCTAAGAGCCTGATCCTGGCGCCGTTGAATGTGGCTGGGCAGTGGATCGGGCAGGTAATTGGCGCATTTCGCCAGATGACCTCCTTCCCTGAACAAGAGACTCGCCGGCTGATGTCGCTGGCCGGGCAAGCCGCCGTAGCCATCCAAAACCTGCGCCTGCTGGATGAGTCCCAACGACGCGCCAGCCAGCTGCAGACGGCTGCCGAGATTGCCCGTGATAGCTCTGGCACCCTGGCGTTGGACGACCTGCTTGCACGCCTGGTCAACCTTTTGATTGAGCGTTTCGGCTACTACCATGCATCCATCTTTCTGGTTGATGAAAGTGGACGCCGGGCAATCGTACGCGCCTCCACCGGACAGGCGGGAGAAGAAATGATTAACAGCGGCCACAGCCTGGAAGTGGGCAGCCGCTCCGTGATCGGTCAGGTGACGCTGAATGGCCAGTCGTTGGTGCTGAACGATATCAGCCAGGAGCAGGCCCGCCTGGTGCACCGCCCCAACCCACTCCTGCCGTTGACGAAAGCAGAGTTGGGCATCCCGCTCAAGATCGGACGAGGTGGAGCAACTCAATTGGAGGTGATTGGGGCGTTGGATGTACAGGCCTCCCAGGTGGATGCTTTCACGCCCGATGATATCGCCGTGCTGCAAACTCTGGCTGACCAGATTGCAGTTGCGGTAGAAAACGCGCGTGCTTATGAAATCGCCCAGCACGCTGTGGAAGAAATCCGTGAGGCAGACCGACTGAAGAGCCAGTTCCTGGCGAATATGAGCCACGAGCTGCGCACGCCCTTGAACTCGATTATCGGTTTCTCGCGCGTGATCCTGAAGGGCATCGACGGCCCAACAACCGACCTGCAGCAGCAAGACCTATCAGCCATCTACAACTCCGGCCAACACCTGCTGGGTCTGATCAATGATGTTCTCGACCTGTCCAAGATTGAGGCTGGTAAGATGGAGCTGGCCTTTGAGGAGAACGTGAGCCTGGGCGACTTGATCAAGAGTGTGATGTCAACCATGATCGGCCTGGTGAAAGATAAACCGATCACGCTGCAAAACGAGGTTGACATTCAACTGCCATTTGTGCGGATCGATACGATGAAGATCCGCCAGGTGCTGATCAATCTATTCTCAAATGCAGCCAAGTTCACCGAACGAGGCACGATCACTGTCAAAGCCAGTATTGAACCAGTAGATGCGGAGATGTACCCCGAGCTGCTAAGCGGAAGAGCCAAGAAAGGCCCACCTTCCTCCTTGCAGGCGATCGTAGTGCGAGTGATCGACACTGGCCCAGGCATCACCTTAGAAGACCAATCCAAGCTGTTCCAACCCTTCTCCCAGGTAGATGGTTCACTCACTCGCAAGACCGGGGGATCTGGTTTGGGCCTCTCAATCTCCTCTCATCTCATCCATCTGCATGGCGGACAGATTGGAGTAGACAGCCAGGTTGGTCAGGGCAGCACCTTCTACTTCACATTGCCCATCCCAGAAGGTGCAACCCAACTAGCAGGAATTGAAAACCTGCCAGAAACAGCCCCTGCCAGTGTTCTGGAGCCGCCTGCCAAGAAAGATAAGAAGCGCGCGCCAGTTGAGGACCAGACCACAGCGGCTCCCTCTGTGAAAGCCGGGGTTCTTACCATCCTTTCGATTGATATCGATTCACAAGTGATTGATCTTTACCGCAGGTATCTCTCCTCTTCTGACCGCGGCCCAGACAGTCCTCAATTCTCAGTGGTTGGCATCACTGACCTGTCCAGCGAATCTGTTCCAAAAGCGATCGAAATTGCCAAGGGCTTGCAGCCTTATGCCATCACCCTGGATGTTTCTATGCCCAATAGCTGGCAGGTGCTTGAAACCATCCGCTCCGATCCCCAAACACATCAGATACCTGTGATTGCCACCTCAGTTATGGATCAAAAAGATAAAGCTCTGAGCACGGGAGCGACAACTTACTTGATGAAGCCTATTCTGCAAGAAGAATTTGTGCAGGCAGTAATGGCCTGTGCACATCGTCCACCGGCCTCATAAACGGACAATCAGGTGAAAACCACCAGTTCTGCACCAGACTTCCAATAGACCACCCATGCCTGGGGTATAAAAGCCATTTATGCCCCAGGCAAATCCTGCCGTCCATTCTATAGCATAAAATGCCACCTAGGAGAATCTGTGCCTGAAGCAAAAGATCTAATCCGCAATATATGGGTAGAATGCCTGGACTGCGGGCATCAGGCAGTTTATTCAGCTACGCTGACCGCCTGTCCAGCCTGCCAGGGCCAGTGGCTGCAAGCGCGCTATACCTTCCAACCAGCCCTGACAGGAGATATTTTCCGCCAGCGGGTCACGGCGCGGCCCATGAACCTTTGGCGTTATGGCGAACTGCTCCCGGTCTACGATAACAACCCTTCCCTTTACATGGGCGAAGGGGCAACCCCTCTCATCCGGGCGACTAACCTGGGCATGATGTTGGGATGCCCCAACCTGTATATCAAAGATGAACGCCAGGGACCAACCTGCTCGTTCAAAGACCGCCAGGCAGCCGTGAACATCGCGGCCTTGAAAGAGGCTGGCGTCACCGAGATCGTGCTGGCCTCCACGGGCAATGTCGCCATTGCTTATGCCGCCTATGCCGCCCGGGCAGGCATCAAGCTGTGGGCGTTTCTGACCAGCCTGGTGCCGGCCGAAAAAATGCGCGAAGTAGCCATCTATGGAACTCAGGTAGTCAAAGTCACCGCCACGTATGATCAGACGAAAAAACTGGCTGCTGAATATGCCCGCCAGCGCAACCTGTATCTGGAACGCGGCGCTCGTTCTATCCCCTCTGTTGAGGCGATGAAGACCATCGCCTTCGAAATCTGCGAGCAGCTGAACTGGGTTTCCCCCGATTGGTATATTCAATCGGTCAGTGGCGGAATGGGCCCGCTCGGAGTCCAGAAGGGTTTCTACGAACTGCAGCAGTTAGGCCTGATAGGCAAGCAGACACCCGCCATGGCGATCATCCAGGTGGAGGGCTGCTCGCCCATGGTACGCGCCTGGCGAGAAAACAAAGCTGTGGCCGAGCCTGTTACTTCACCCAACACACACATTGCCACACTGGCAACAGGCGATCCCGGACGGACTTATACCCTGCTGCGCCAGCGCATCTTGAACGGTGGGGTTGTATCAGCTCCCCAAACAGCGGATAATGAATCCCAACTGGAAGAGCTTATCCCGTGGGAAGAAAGGGAAGGGGCAAGGCGCGGCGTTTTTGAAAGCGTAACAGACGAAGAAGCCTTCCGGGCGATGCACCTGGTAGCCAAGCTGGAGGGTATTTCGATCGAGCCGGCTGCAGCAGTAGCTTTCGCCGGTTTGATCAAATTGATCCGCGCCGGGGTGATCAAACCAAGCGAGGTCATTGCGGTGAACTGCACCGGTCATACGATGCCGATCGAGACGAGCATCCTGGGCGAGGGGTGGGCGCGCAATGTGGTGCTTCCCTCCGAGCTGGAGGAACGCAGAAAAGCGCCGCCTGTACCGGCGGCGGGACGACCAACAGAAACCTTACCGGAAGAACGCCCAGCCGTCTCCGCTGGCCCAGACCAGGAAGGACTGCTGGCCGCGCTCAGCCGGGTCACCCCAGGGCTGCCCGGACAGGAACACACCCCCCGCGTACTGATCGTGGATGACACCGAACATGCACGCCGCCTCATCCGGCGCATCCTGCAATCCCAGGGCAACTACACCATCCTGGAAGCCGCCAGCGGCAGCGAAGCGCTGGAGATGGTGTCAGAACACAGGCCAGGTGTACAGATGACGCGTGAGCAGTATTTAGACCAGCTGCCCGATGTCATTCTGCTGGATCTGATGATGCCCGAAATGGATGGGTTTACCGTTCTGGATGCTCTTAAAGCCAACCCACACACAGCATCGATACCTGTCATTGTTGTCACCGCCAAGGAACTAACCTCGCGTGAAAAGGAGCGCTTGAGCGGACAGATTGATACCCTGATGCAAAAGGGGCAGTTCCTCAGCGATGATTTGTTAGAAGAAGTCCGCCAGCTAACTGGCGGAGCCGGTGAGCAGGAAGCCAATCCATCTATGCAGGATTAACCATGTCAGCGCTCCCAGAGCAGCATCCACCCCTCGAGGGCGATCCGCCTGCCATGACAGAATCGCCCCCCGGAGCAAAAGAAGCTCCTCGCCACAGCAAAACCGTCTCAGAACGGAAGCCAATAGACAAGGCGAGGCGAACGGGCATCTTAGCGGCTCTGGCTTCGGCATTCTTCCTGGGGTTAGCGCCTGTATTCGGTCGCCAGGCCATCCTGCTTGGGCTCAGCCCTCTGGCGGTGGTCGCCTGGCGCACTGCACTGGCAAGTCTGCTCTTGCTCGCGTTGATGTTTTTCTTTTATCGCCCTTTCCTGTACATCTATCCCGCTGGTTTGCTCGGCTGTCTGCTGGCCGGTTGGATCAATGGTTTGGGATCCTTATTCTATTACTCTGCTCTGAGCAACATAGGCGCGGGAGTTGGACAGCTGCTGTATTCGCTCTATCCACTGTTCTTGCTGCTCTGGTTGGCTCTGGATCACCAACCCACCACCCGCCTGACGATGATTCGTTTAAGCCTGGCGCTGCCAGCAATCGTGCTGCTTGCCATGGGCCGCATCAGCGCCGAACAGAACTCAGCCGGCCCCGATCAGACTGCCTATATCATCGGCATTGTGGAAATGCTTATCTCCGCCGCGCTCTATGCGCTCCACCTGCCGATCAACCAGCGCGTGCTGTTGGACATGCCGCCCCCCACAGTGACCCTTTATACGCTGTTTGCCATGAGTATGGTGGTCGTGCCGACCTATATCTTTTCGGGTTCATTTAATCTGGGCCAGATGGTTACGCCTGGCACACTCACAGCCGGTTCTACCTCTACCCAACTGCCTATCTGGCCTGTGCTTGGCCTGACAATGGTCACCTTTCTTTCCCGCCTCACCCTGTTCACAGGCGTGAAGCACCTGGGCGGGATGCAAACAGCCCTGCTCGGCCTGAGCGAACTGCTGGTGACCGTGTTCTTTGCTTACCTGTGGCTTGGAGAGCGGTTCACTGCGGCGCAGTGGGGTGGGGCAATCTTATTAGTCGTCAGCCTGGGGCTGGTGGGATTAGAAAAAAAACCGCCCTCCAAAACTTCAACCGGGGGGTTTTTGAGCTGGCTGCGCCCAGCTGGACTGCCAACCGATGGCTGGCAGCCGCACGATTAGCGGGCAACTTCGTTATACAAGTCTCTCATCCGGGCGGCAATGTTCTCCCAGGCATACTCCCTGGCTGCCAGAGCAGCCTGGCGGCCCAACCGGCTGCGCAGCTCCGGATCCTGGAAAAGGCGGATGAGCGTATCTGCCAACGCTTGAGGATCATCCACTGGCACGGTGAAACCAGTCACACCATCCTTCACCAAAAACGCCAGCCCACCCACCTGCGAGGCGACTACAGGTGCGCCGCAAGCCATGGCCTCCAAAGCGACCATGCCAAATGATTCATAGTGAGAAGGCACAACAACTGCTTCCGCGGCTGAATAATAATAAGGTAAAGTATCCTGCCCACGCTTGCCCAGAAAGGCTACCATCCCTGTAAGGCCAGCCTGATGGCGCATTTCCTGCAGGCGGATTTGCTCCTTGTTCTCCGGCCCGCCGCTATCTGCCCCACCCCCGATCAACGACAGGCATACGACTACTCCCTGCTCTCGCATGATGGCAATCGCCTGGATCAAGGTATCAATGCCTTTCAACGGTTCGATGCGACCGACATACAGCAAGACCCTCTCACAAGGCGCTACGCCGATATACTCCTTTGCTTCATCTGCCGGGATGGGGTAGAAATGGCTGATATCCACCCCAGGCGGGATGATCACCACCTTGCTGGTGTTCGCCTGGTATAACCACTGCAGTTGAGCCAGCTCCGCTGGAGTCGCCGCGACGACGCGATCCGCCAATTCAAGCACACGCCGCTCGCCCAATAACCGATACTCCCCCTCGACCTCAGCAGCATCCCGAGCAACACGCTGCTTCATGATCCCAAGCGTATGGAACATGTGCACGACTGGCGCCTGCCATTTCTTTTTCAACTCTCCCGCCGCGATCCCCGACATCCAGTAATGGCTGTGAATCAAGTCATAGTGCAGTCCTTTGCTGACAGCAAACTCTTCGATCCCTCGGACAAAATCTGGCAGGTAACCAGCCAGGGTTTCCTTGGGCAGGGGCACCTCTGGGCCAGCAGGCACATGCACCACCCGGTTGCCATAGCCCAAATCATGCAAAACGTGGGGCACGTGCTCGTCCTGGGAGCGCGTAAAAACATCCACCTGAACGTTTAGCTGTCCCAGATGGCGGGTCAGTTCGCGCACATACACATTCATTCCTCCCGTATCCTTGCCCCCCAGGGCAGCTATCGGACAGGTATGATACGATAACATCGCCACACGCATTCTAGCCTCCACTGATCAATGGATTTGGCCTTGCCTTTCCAGGGTTTCCCTTGTATAATGTCGCCCTGTGCTTATTCTGGCACATATCCAAAGATTTTTTCCTTTATGCCACCGTAGCTCAGCCGGCAGAGCAGACGTTTCGTAAACGCCAGGTCAGGAGTTCGATTCTCCTCGGTGGCTCTTCGGTTTCATCTTGGGGGGAGGCAAACCGTTTTCCTTCTCATTTGCACTCGATTTCAACCTCAAGATGTACCTATCTTCCAGTATAATTCGATTATGCCTATTCATGCAACCCCTGTTGTCATCGGCATCGCCGGAGGATCAGGCTCGGGGAAAACCACCCTGGCGAACCTGATTCTGGAAAAGATTGGCGCCGATCGCATCGCCTACCTGCCCCACGACGCCTACTATAAAGATTTGAGCGACTTACCCCCCAATGAACGCCTGGCGATAAACTTCGACCATCCCAATTCATTGGACACAGATTTGCTCATCGCTCATATTAACCAGCTGAAAAACAACCAGCCCGTGGATTTGCCGATTTATGATTTCAAGGCGCATACCCGCACCAGCCAGACCTGCCGGATCGATCCTCAGCCGGTCATCATGGTGGAAGGCATCTTGATCTTCGCCGATGCGGCGCTGCGAAAGCTGCTGGATGTGAAAGTTTTTGTGGACACCGACAGCGATATTCGCTTCATCCGCCGTTTAGACCGAGATATCAACGAGCGCGGCCGCACCACCGAACACGTTGTGCACCAGTACCTGGCGACCGTGCGCCCCATGCATCTGGAGTTCGTCGAACCATCCAAACGATACGCAGATGTGATTATTCCTGAAGGAGGGCTGAACGCGGTCGCCATGGAGATGGTGGTCGCTCGCCTGGAAGCCCTTCTGCGCGGGGAAATCCCCCAGGCTCCATCAGCATAATTTCACTCACGGACGATCTCCAGCCACCCTGAATGATCGATCCGAAATCACCGAAAGGATACCTTATCATGCCTGCTCAACAATGGTCTACCCCTCCGAAAATGGCGATCGACCCACAGAAAACCTACACCGCCGTGCTGCACACCGATAAAGGGGATATTTCGATCCAACTTTACTCAAATAAAGTGCCAAACACGGTCAATAACTTTGTCTTTCTCGCCCGCCAGGGTTTTTATGACAGCACCATCTTCCACCGCGTGATTGCCGACTTCATGGCCCAGGCTGGCGATCCGACTGGCACTGGCCGCGGTGGACCGGGCTATTCCTTTGCCGACGAGTTCCATCCCCAACTGCGGCACGACAAACCGGGCGTTCTCTCGATGGCAAATGCAGGCCCGAACACGAACGGTTCGCAGTTCTTCATCACCCATGTCCCCACGCCCTGGCTGGATAACAAACACAGTGTGTTTGGACAGGTGGTCAAGGGTTTGGATGTGCTGCTTTCGATCCCACCGCGCGACCCCATGCGCCGGGAGGCTCCGGCTGTCCAGCTCAAATCCATCACGATCCTGGAAGAATAAGCTGCCCTAAAATACGCCTGTCGTTATCGAATCTGACCTTCATGCAGCCAAAAACGCGCCTGACTCTGCTGCGAATCCTGGCCCTGATTCTGGTGCTGGGGATCACAATCCTCATCCTGGTATATCGCGATCGGGCGCAGGAGCTGGCTGCCTATGGCTATCCCGGCATTTTCATCTTTTCCGTGTTGGTCAATGCCACCGTGCTGCTGCCTCTGCCCGGCAACCTGGTCGTTTTTGCAATGGGCGGGGTGCTGAACCCTATCTTGGTGGCGTTAGCTGCCGGTGTGGGAGCGGCGGTAGGAGAGCTATCCGGCTATCTGGCTGGATTCAGCGGACAGGCTGTGGTAGAGAACATGGAACGCTACGAACGGCTGCGCAACTGGTTAGAAAAAAACCGGCGTTTCAGCGACCTGGCTATCTTCGCCCTGGCCTGCATCCCCAACCCGGTTTTTGACATGGCCGGGATTGCCGCGGGGGTGCTGCGCATCCCCATCTGGCGTTTTCTGCTATTCGCCGCCGCGGGTAAATTTCTGAATATGCTCATCTTCGCCTATCTGGGCAGTCTTTCCCTACCAGCTCTGTTCAAGTGGTAGCTCAAAATAATCTATGCATGACCTGGAGGCGCCATGACTGACTTCTCAAAAATCGATCAGTACCTGGAAGAAAATTTAGATCAAAGCATCGCCGAACTCTCCCGGCTGGTGGCCCAGCCCAGTGTTGGGGCGCAAAACTGGGGGCTGAAGGAATGCGGCGAACTGGTAGCCGACATGCTGCGCCAGCGCAATTTCGAGGTGCGGATTATGCCCACCCCCGGAGCCCCGGTAGTATTCGCTGAGCGAGCAGGGCGCAGCCAAAATACGCTGCTGATTTACAACCATTATGATGTACAGCCCCCCGAGCCGCTGGAACTATGGGACAGCCCACCGTTTGAACCAGCCATCAGAGATGGGAAATTGTACGGACGTGGGGTAAGCGACGATAAGGGCCAGTTTGTCGCCCGGCTGTTCGCCATCGACGCCCTGCTGCAGGTCTATGGTGAGCTGCCCTGCCGGATCAAGTTCATCATTGAGGGGGAAGAAGAGACCAGCAGTGAGAACCTGTTCGATTTCGTCGTGCAAAATCAGGAGCTGCTGGCGGCGGAGGCATGCTTATGGGAATTCGGCGGCGTTGACCATCGCGAGGTGCCGATGCAATATCTTGGCATGCGCGGCATCTGTTATGTCGAATTGAGCGTAGAAACCGCTTCGACCGATGCCCATTCTGGTCTGGGCGGTTCAATCTTCCCCAACGCAGCCTGGCGCCTGGTTTGGGCTCTGAACAGCCTGAAAGGGACTGACGAGCATATCCGCCTGCCTGGGTTTTATGATTCGGTCAGGCCGCCCAGCGCACGTGATATCGAGTTAATGAAAGCGCTGCCCGAAGTGGCAGATGAATACAAAACCCGCTACGGCCTGTCCCATTTTCTTAAGGGGCTGACTGGCGGCGTGGAATTGAACCTGGCGGAAGTCTTTGAACCCACCTGTACGATCTGCGGTCTGACGTCTGGATATCAAGGGCCGGGGTCAAAAACCGTCCTGCCCGCACGCGCATCGGCCAAGGTGGATTTTCGCCTTGTCCCTGACCAGACCCCAGAGCAGGTGCTGAAACAGCTGCGCCAGCATCTCGATCAGGAGGGCTTCTCGGATATCCAGATCACCTATCTGGGGGGCGAAGCTCCCGCCCGCACCGATCCAGATGACCCGTTTGTAGCCTTGACCGTTCGCACTGCCGCCCCCATCTACGGGCAGCCAATGCAGCTCGTACCAATGGTCGGCGGCTCCGGGCCGAGTTATCCCTTCATTCACAACCTGAAACTGCCGGTGGTCACGGCTGGAGCCGGTTATCCTGGCACCCTGGCTCACGCTCCCAACGAAAACTTGCGCCTGGACCTGTATCTCAAACACGCCCAGCACATGACCCGGCTGCTACAAGAGTTTGGGGCTGTAAATCCCTGATAGACAGCGATTGATCCTCAGCTGGGTTTGGATTCGACCAGACCCAGCTGCACGGCTTTGCTGACTGCCTCGGCGCGGTTGGCAGCCTCCAGCTTCTTGAAAATATGGTGGATATGGCTTTTGACGGTATTCTCAGAGATATACAGCTGGTCGGCGATCTGGATGGCCGTCTTCTCTTGCGTAAGGCAGACCAGCACCTCCATCTCACGGCGGCTCAACCCCGCCCGAAACAGGGCGGGATCATCCGCCACAGTCAGGCGCACCGGGCTCACCCCGCCGCCTCCCGCAGCCATGCGGAGGCGCGATCGCCCATGAACAGATATTTTTGTACAATCACGCAGCCTGTCTTCACAACCTAGATTGTACTCTAAATTGTTCCCAACCTGTATATTTGCGTAAAATTAAACCAGGTGTCTTGGGCGGCTGCGCCGCTCAAAACACCTGGCTGAAAGCTGCAGGTGGGTTCTAACCGCCCAGGGTGCGCAGGAAGGCGACAATCTGCCAGATTTGATCCTCTGAAAGGATAGCCTTCCAGGCGGGCATGGCTGAGCTGAAGGGAGCCATCGCCCCGCCTTCGGCGATGCGCCAGTATAGGTACGCGTCGCTCTCGCTTATCACTGTCGTCGCCAGCGGCTGCGGGCTGGGATCCAGCGCGACGGCGGCAGGGCCATCCCCCTTGCCTGTATCGCCGTGGCAGGAAGCACAGTTGGCACGATATAGGGCTTCTCCTGCCGTTACTGCGGCAGAATCGTTCGCTTTGGGGTTGGATATCCCGGCGTAAGCAGCTGGAGGCTCAGGGCGGCTGGAAGCGCCGCTCGCGGCTTCTTGGCTGCTTCCACCGCAGGCCGCCAACAGCAGGAGGCCCAGTACAACCATGACCAATAAAAAACTCAACCGATTCTTCATCCTTTTGACCTCCTCAAGGTATTTCCCTACCCATTTCCGAAACAGCCTTCTCGCCGCGCCGCCGTTCTGAATCAGGCTAAAGCAGCCAATACTTCTGCGCTGTGATCGGCAGGTTTGACATTTTCAAACACGCGGATGATCTTTCCCCGGGAGTCGATCAGGAATGTCGTTCGAAAGACGCCGTTATACTCACGGCCCATATACTTCTTCAAACCCCAAACATCGTACAGATCGCATACCTGGTGATCTTCATCGGCCAATAAGGTAAAAGGCAGGTGAAATTTCGCCTTAAACCTGGCATGGCTCTTGGGCGAATCCGGGCTGATGCCCAAAATCACCACTCCAGCCTGTTGGTAGGCGCTGTAATCATCGCGGAAGCTACAGGCTTCTGTGGTGCAGCCGGGGGTGTCGTCTTTTGGATAAAAATACAGCACCACAGGTGCGCCGTGATAATCCGATAAGCTGCGGGCGATGTTTGTCTCGTCTTTTAACGTAAAATCAGGAGCCTGAATTCCGGTTTGGATAGGCATAGGGTTTCCTCTTTGCTTCTAAGAGATAAATCGGGATGGCTAAATCAGTCCTGCTTTCCGCAAGGCTGACTCTAAGCCGTCAAACGATACGGGTTTGATAATCAAGAGTAAGCCGCCCGTTTTGCGAGCCTTGGAGGCGGTCTCCGGCTGATCATCCGAAGTGACAAAAACAACCGGGACATTATTCATATCAGGAATACGGCGCAGGTAAGCCATCACTTCGAAACCGTCCACACCTGGCATATTGATATCCAGGAAAATGATGTCTGGGGGTGTTTCCTTGAGGATCACCATGGCAGATCGAGGCCCATAAGCGGCCACGGCCTTGATATCCAATAGATCCAACATTCTACACAGCGTATCAGCGGTGTCGCGGTTATCGTCGATGACAAGAGCATTTTTCATATTCTAGCTTACCTCAGCAATCAAATCACCCATCCGCTCCACATCGTAGCCAGGAAGTCCCACAACTGCCCGGCGAAAAGCAGCTTCTCCCAGGGTTTCCAGCAGCGGTTCCAGCAAGCGGTCATGGTAGAACTCTGCAGGAATCACCAGCTCATAATGTTCCTGGAACAGAGGCAAGAAGTCCAGGTCCAATGCCTGTGCAGCAGCGG
Organism: Anaerolineales bacterium; assembly: GCA_016935755.1. Lineage (GTDB taxonomy): Bacteria > Chloroflexota > Anaerolineae > Anaerolineales > UBA4823 > JAFGQI01. The sequence goes on along the minus strand of JAFGQI010000076.1, from coordinate 32,607 downwards.
CAATCCCAAGGCCGCAATCTGCCCGGTTAGAAGCAACAGCAGCAGCCACAGCCAGGTGTGTAAATTCCTCCTGATTGTAGCCTCGAATTGCTTCTGGCGCAATCCCTAACTGACATAAATGATAATCCAACAGCACACGCGTGCCTGCCCCGCGCTGTCGGTTCACGAATGTAAGCTCCGGGCGAGCCAGATCCTGCCAGGAATGGATGCCACGCGGGTTGCCGCGTTTTACCAACAAGCCCTGCTGGCGTTCAACGAACCCGACTACCTTCACCGCGCGCCCGCGCAGATACTGGCGGATGTAGGACAGGTTGTACTCGCCCGTCTCAGGATCCAGCAGATGTGAGCCGGCCAGGTGCGCCTCGCCGCGCTGCAAAGCCACCAGCCCTCCCTGACTGCCGACATTGGCAGAAGCCAGACGGCGGCCGCGGCCTGCCAGGAATTGCGCCAGCAGATCCAGGCACATATCATGTGATCCGATCGCAACGATCGTATTTTCCAGGTCAGCGGGTGAGCGGTACAGGCGCACCGGCACCTCCGCCCCGGCTGGTAAGCCCTGCGATCCATGTGGGATGATGACGATGCCATCGGCGCGCACCAGCGAGGTGATTACCCCGGATCCGCGCGAAAGGGGCGCGGCCAGGAGTTTTTCCCCTACCCGACCGACGGCTACCCGCAAGTAATCGTCATCTCCTGCTGGGGAGGTGACTTTACGAGTCAGGGTCGCATTTACCTGAGCAGGTTTATACGCCGGGCGCCCCAACCAGACAGAAAGCAAGGGTTCGACAAAGATTTCGCCTGTCAGCGCCGCCGACACCGGATACCCTGGCACACCGATGATTGGAATGCTGCTGCACGGCGTGGCTGATCCCGGCCTCAGTTCTGGGAAAGCATGATAAATGCGTTCTATCTCCAGCATTCCCAGGATGACAGGATGCCCCGGGCGCACGGCTACGCCATGCACCAGCAGTTCACCCAGATTTTCCACCACCCTGGCAGAGAAATCTTCCGAACCCGCCGATGAGCCAGCATTGAGCAGCACCAGGTCGTGGCTCAAGGCTGCTTCCGCCACGCGCCGGCAAATCATCTCATAGTCATCCGGGATAATCGCATAGCGCGTGGCCTGACCTCCCCACTGGTTCACCTGCGCCGCCAGCACGATCGAGTTGTATTCGATAATATCCCCCGCCTGGACAGGCTGTCCAACCGCCACCAGTTCTGTGCCGGTCGGCAGGATGGCGATACGCGGTCGCAGCGCCACCTGCGCCATCTGATGCCCACAGGCAGCGATTGCCCCCAGGTCGACTGGACGCAATGTGTGCCCGGCTGGCAGCACCAGCTGCGTAGCCACCATATCCTCACCCATTGGGCGGACGTTGCGCCAGGGGGTCACTGCAGCGCGCAGGCGGATGGCATACGGGCGGCGAAGATTTTCGGCCGGCTGGCCGGTCTGATCCAATGATTCTACCTGCTCGATCTGGATGACCGCATCCGCCCATGCGGGCAAGGGATCACCAGTATCCACATAGATGGCTGAATCTGGCTGACAAACCAGCGTGACCGGTTCGTTGGGCATTGCGTCATCGGTCAGGCGGGAACGCAGCGCAAAACCATCCATGGCCGAGGCGTGATAATGCGGCGAGGAGATTTTTGCCCAGACTGGCTCCGCCAGCACGCGCCCTACCGCCTGTTCATCCAGAGGAATCTGCTCACTGCCAAGCAGCCCCCAGCGTCCAACCTGCTGGAGAGCAGCTTTCAGCCTGGTTTGCGCATCTTGCAGAGGGATATCATGTAGATAGATTGACATAGTTCAGCACCAGGAAACCCGCCTGGGTAAGCGCATCCACCGCCCGCTCCAGTGAGTCGGCTTTGACCAGGATATAGTCGGTATCGAAAGTTGATATGGCAAATATACTCACCCCGGCTCTGGCGAGGGGCACCGCAATCGAAGCCAGAACGCCCACGAGGGAAAAATCCAGGCTGCCCTGCACCTGCAGCAGGCGCCAGCCGCGCTCGGCGCGCACCTCTGGAGGCACCAGGCGTTCCTGACACACCAGGCTGAGTTCATCGCGCGTCCAGACCATGGCCAGTAAATCTCCCGGCTTGGCCCAATCCGGTTGTCCTGAGTCCACCGGCAGCCGGCAGATCGCCATACGATCCGGCAAGATCACCAGGGGTAAATCCGTCACCCGGCTCATAATAAATACACCTCCACCAAATCTCCGCTGGTCAAACCCGTCGCCGCAGCAGGAATTTTAACCAATCCATCCGCCCTCGCCAGGATAAAAATCATATTGCTCTTACCGAAAACCGGCTCGGCGGTATAGCTGCCTGGATTGCCTAGCAGCCGGACGGGCGTCCAATCTTCGCGGCCGGATTGGGAGGGGATATTCAGGCTGAGACGAGCCGTGACCACCGCTTGCGGGCGGGGCTGCCTCACTCCCAGCAGCCATTCAATGGCCGGGGTGACAAATAAACGGGCAATCACCAGGGCGCTGACCGGATTGCCCGGCAGCCCAATGACCGGTTTGCCTTCACACACTGCCAGGATCGTTGGTTTCCCCGGTCGGATATTGACGCCATGCACCAGCACCCCCGGGCGGCCCAATGCCTCAATCACCTGCGAAGTCAGATCGCGCGCGCTGGCAGATGAACCAGCGGTGATCAGCACCATATCGCATTGCTCCAGCGCCCTGACCGCCGCCTCTCGTAAGGCCGATTCGTGGTCAGGCAGGATGCCATAGCGCACCGGGATGCCGCCGCTTGCTTCCACCAGCGCGCTGAGACTGTAAGAGTTGACATCCCGCACCTGCCCCAGGGAGATGTCCTGATCGGGTGGCACAACCTCATCGCCGCTGGACAGGATGCCCACCCGCGGCCGCCTGGCTGCCAGCAGACGCGTCAGACCTAACGCCATCAGCCCGCCAATCTCGGACGGGCGGAGGCGCAGGCCAGCTTTGAACACTTCCTCTCCCTGCCTGACATCCTCGCCCACTTTGATGATATTTTCTCCAACAGCCATATCCCGCAGCACTTCGATTTCACCGGGACGAGTGCTCTGGGTTTGTTCCAGCATCACCACTGCGTTAGCGCCTTCAGGCAGCATGCCTCCGGTGTGGATCAGCGCGCACTGGGCAGCCGCCAGTTTGAACTGGGGAGTTGCCCCCATCAACACCTCGCCCACCACCGGCAGGTAAACCGGGAGCGACTCGCTGGCGCCATAGGTATCCTGCGCGCGGACGGCATACCCATCCACGGTTGAGCGAGAGAAGGTGGGCAGATTGTGCGGCGCTTGGACCGCCTGCGCTGTGACCCGGCCCAGCGCCTCGGCTGTATCCACCAGCTCAGCTCCCACCTGGTGGGTCAAACCCCTGAGAAATATTTCCAGCGCTTCGCCTGGAGGCAGCAGTTGAAGAAACTCGGGCATAAGCTCACTAATTGATCCAAAAAGAAAAAGTGATTAAGTAAACCATCAAACTAAAGGAAGTCAGGGCGATCACCGTCAGCGCATTCCAATTCGGTTTGGCGCCATCGGCAACCCGGCGCATCTGCCAGATCTGCACCAGGCCGATGGGGAGCGCCAGCAGCCCCGACCACATGGCAAAGGAAGGGTATCCAAAAAGCGAAGCTGCCCCCAGCAGTAAAAAGGCGCTCAAGATCAGCAGGTTGTGCATGAGCATGCCATTCTGCCAGCCAATCCGCACCAACAAGGTGCGCTTGCCATACTTGAGGTCGGTGGCATAATCGGGCAGCTCAAACGCCAGCAGCATAGCCAGGTGCATGGCAGTCAGCGGAAAGGCGCTCATCGCCACCAGCCGATGAAGCTCGCCTTCTTGCAGCAGGAAGGCAAAGGCAGGCACCATAAAAGCCAACAGCACGGAGGTGACCAGTTCGCCGTAGCCCGTGCCCTCCAGTTTTATCGGCGGGGTTGAGTAAAAGAGGGCGCCCAGAAAGGCCAGAGCCATGATCAGATAGACCGGCGCACCCAGTTTTATGCGAGCGATGATCAATACAGTTAATGAAGCCAATACAGCCAGGCAGGTATAGGCCGCCATCAAGGCGACCTGCCGATCCAGCTTGCCCGGCCCGATGGCGCCGCTGCCGCCAGTCAGGAAGGTGCGCTGGGGATTATTCTGGTCGGCTGGGGCGTTGAAGTATTCGTTCAGATACTGGGCGCTTAGCTGCAGCAGGCTGACCCAGGCCTGCCCCAGCAGGTAGACCAGCAGATCCACCCTGGCGCCCAGGTAGTGGGCGATCCCCACGCCCAGGGCATACAGCATCGCCGCCCCCAGCAAAAATATCGGCCTTGTCAGGCGGATAAACAGCCTAAGAGACTCCATGCATATCTCCCGGCTGCGCCTGCTGATCTTGAGATCCAGCCAGCATCCGGCGGATATCTCGTTGGTGTATCTGATTATGGCGGTAGAGCAGTTGGATGATCTCCTGCATGCTGGTCATACCCAGGTAAGGATGCCGGCCAGTCTTGAGCAGGTCGGCTGAGGTCATTTTCTGCACCAGGTTGATATTCATCTGGCGCTGGAATCGAAACTGCACGATCAATTCTGCAGCTGGAGTGTCTGCTAACATTGCCACGTGCTTATCATTGTAGGTCTCCAGATCAAACTGCTCCGGCGCGCCTGTCCCGCCAGCCAGGATATCTTCCATGATCTGGCGAAATCCAGCTTCGGCGGCGACGAAATGCGCCAGCGCCTGTCGGATCGTCCAGCCAGCGCCAGCGGTATAGAGCGCCTGCTCCAATTGATCTGATGACAGCGCCTCAAAAAAGGCGCAGGTCTTCTGACCTTCGCTGATCAGACGTTCAGCCAGCCGATCAGTCGCCTCAACCATTTGGGTCATGCCGCCATGATACCATAACCCGACAATACTTCTGTTAATAAGGCGGTTAATGCTTCAGGCAAAAAAAGCCGGATGCATCCTGTATCAGGATCATCCGGCTTGAACCGGCTTGAATTCTATTCAGGCGCGATATTTCTGCGCTTACCTGCGGAAGAAATTCGAGATGAAGAACCACACATTCGCCGGTCGTTCTGCCAGGCGGCGCATGAAATACGGATACCATTCTGTGCCATAAGGCACGTAGATCCGGACCGGATAACCTTCCTGCACCGTCTGCTCCTGCAGGTCACGCCGGATGCCATGCAGCATCTGGAATTCGAGCGCTTGCTTGGGCAGGCCCACTTTTTGAGCGTATGCTTTGGCATACGCCAGCCGGTTCGGGTCATGGGAACCAATCGCCGGGATGGGCGGGATCCTGCCATCCTGGCTCAGCGCGGGCGAGCCATGCGCCAGGGCGCCGTCAATCATAATTTCAGTCAGGCGGTCAAAGTTGGCATCCACATCCTTCTTCTTGGGAAACGCCACATCGGGCGGCTCTTTGTAAGCGCCCTTACACAGCCTGATCCGGCCTCCATCCGTCAGGATCAGGCGCACGTCCTGCTCGCTGCGATAGAGGTAAGCCTGGATCACAATGCCTGTGTTAGCCAGGGAGCAGGTATGGCGCATGCGCTGGAACAGGCCCAAGGTGCCATCCACGCAGGTCGAATCTTCCATATCTACGCGCACATAATTGCCGTACTGATCGGCGTGCCGCAGGATGCGTTCCAGGTTTTCGGCGCATAATTCTTCCCCCAACGCCAGGCCGATCTGTGTCAGCTTGACAGAGACATTGGCGCGCACCCCCGCTTTTTCAATCGCATCGATCGCATCGATGATATCCTGTGTGGCTTTGCGAGCATCTTCTATAGTAGCAGTATTCTCACCCAGGTGATCCAGGGTCGCATTGATGCCTTTCTCGTTCAGAACGCGGATGGCCTGGATAGCATCTTCGAGCTTCTCGCCGGCGATAAAGCGCGAGGCCGCCCGCCAGGCAAATTTCCAACGGGTCACCAGCTGCCGCGCCCATACCGCTTTTGACAGGTAGATCAAAAATGATCGCAACATAGATTTTTCCCTTTGTTCTCAGCCTGATAAGAAGGATATTTTCTATATTTTAGCATCCTGGGCAGGTAAACTCATCGCGCAAAAGTCACCCCTCTGACCGGACAAAAAGCATATTAATTCAAAAAACAGGCTCTATCAAGACCAATATTCACAAATCAGCCCGAAAATGATTGGCATAAATATTGCATCAAGCTATAATAAGCGCGGATAGTTTTCATCTCCAGAAAATTCTCAGGTGCGAGATGATCTCTATCCGTATTGCTCGAGGATGCCTAGATGCTCATTCAATCTCAGAATCTTTCGACTCGTACGAACGCCACCGCCCATATGGCGCAAACCATGTCCTTGCTGGAAATGACCGCGGTTGAACTGCTCCAGAAGATCGAAGCAGCGCTGTCTTCCAACCCTGCCCTGGAACTGATCGAAGAGCCGCGCTGCCCGCACTGCCACAGGCTCTTGCCTGCTTCAGGGCCCTGCCCGATCTGCAGCGCCCCGCCCAACCCGCAGACGGATGAACCGATCGTGTTCCTATCCCCGCGCCGTGATTTCGCCGTTGGGGGCAGCCGCCTGCCCGAAAATGATACCCCGCCGGAGGAATGGACCGCAGAGGCGGAGGATTTATCTTCCTATGTTTTGCGCCAGATTGCCCCAGAACTGGAGCAGGCTGACCGCCATCTGGCGGCGCATATCCTGACCAGCCTGGATGAGGATGGGCTGCTGCGCATCCCGCTCATTGAAATTGCCCGCTACCATCATGTACCCCTGGCGCGGCTGGAGAAAGTGCTCCACCTGATCCAGCGCGCCGACCCGATTGGCGTAGGCTGCGCCACGCCCCAGGAGGCCTTGCTGGTGCAGCTTGAGCTTCTGGCAGAAACTCGCCGCGTACCCGAACTGGCAGCCCAGGCCATCCGACAGGGCATGAATCTGCTCAGCCGGCGCGCTTACAGCGATCTGGCCCACCTGCTGCAGGTTACCACCGGCGAAGCCCGGCGCATTGTCAATTTCATCAGTGAGAACCTGAACCCTTACCCGGCGCGCGCTCATTGGGGCGAAACGAACCAGGATTATCGCAGCACGGATATTTACTATAATGCAGATATTATTGTCACCCGCCTGAATGACAAACAGGAAAGCCCGCTGGTGGTGGAGGTGATCGCCCCCTATGCTGGTTCTTTACGCGTGAACCCGCTTTTCCGCGAGGCGCTGCACCAGGCGCCGGTCGACAAAACCTCTCAATGGCAGTCCGATCTGGAAGGCGCCACTCTGCTGGTAAAATGTCTCCAGCAGCGCAACCATACCCTGGTGCGCCTCATGCGCCGGTTGATGACGCTGCAGCGATCCTTTATCCTGGAGGGCGATGCGCATCTTTATCCAGCCACCCGGGCGCAGTTAGCCCAGGAGCTTGGGGTGCATGAATCCACTGTTTCACGCGCCGTGGCCGGGAAGACGGTTGAACTGCCGAATAAGCGCATCGTCCCGCTTGCGCGGATGTTTGATCGCAGCCTGCACATCCGCACAGTGCTGATGCAGCTGATCGCGGCAGAAGAAAAACCGCTCAGCGACGCCCAACTGGCCAAAATGCTGATGGCGCAAGGCTACGATGTTGCCCGCCGTACGGTCGCCAAGTACCGCGCCATGGAAGGCATCTTGCCAGCACGCTTGCGTAAACCACATGCAAAATCGGAGCCGCTGGCGCGCCCACGCAAAGCGCGCCCAGAATCGAAGAAACCAGCCTTTTCACGCATCCCGCTTTCAGAATCGCAGCCACAACGGAGTTCTGCTTGAAGACTGAGGACAAACCGCCAGAAGAGAGTTCCGGCGCGCAGCATCCACCGCCCTGGGAAAACCTGACCAGCCTGGCAAGCGCCAGCCAGGAGAATGATCTAACCGCCGCCCTGCAAACAGCCCTGGATGGCGGCAGCAGCTTGACGGGCGCCAGCCTTCTGGCGGTTTACCAGGCTCAAGATCGTCTCCCCACCCTGCAGCTGCTGGGCGGCTGTGGGCAGTACCACCTCCTGCCAGAACAGCTGTCCGCCCATGAACTGGCTGGGCTGACCAAACCCAAATTATGGATTACCTGGAACCGGGTGGATTCCACCCTGCGCCGGGCAGCGCGCAAAGCCGATCTGACCTATGTCGCCATGGCCCCGCTGGGGCAGCCCAATGCCTGCATCGGGCTGGTGGTGGCAGCCGATCAAAGCCAACCACCGGGCGAAGAAATCCTGCCCAGGTTGAGCCTGCTGGCAGCCACACTGACCTCGCTGATCCAGCAGCACGCCAGATATAAGGAACTGCAAAAAACCGTGGAAAGCCAGCGGCTGCTGGATACGCTTCTGAACACATTGAACGAAAACCTAACCGAGGGCGTGCTGCTGCTCTCGCCGGACCTGAGGATAAAGTGGCTGAACCACGCCGCCGAAATGCTGCTCGGTTTCAACAACCGCGAAGCCATTGACCAGCCGGCAGAACAGATCTTGATCGGCAGCGAGGCGCTGCCCATGGCGCTGACCGACGCCCAAAAAGGCTTCGCCACTTATAACCTGGGCGCAACCCATTTATACCGCCGCAACGGAGAAGATTTTTTGGCTCTGCTGAAAATTTTCCCGCTCTCAAACCAGGAGCAGGTGGAAAATATCCTGATCATGCTGCAGGACTTGAGCGAAAAAGAATTGATGCGCATGCAAACCCAGCAGCTTGAACAGAGAGCCAGCCTGGGAGAAGTGACGGCTGCCTTCGCCCACGAAGTGCGCAACCCGGTGAATAACATCAGCCTGGGGCTGCAGAACATGGCCTTGAGCCTGCCAGATGGAGACCCTCTCCAGGGGAAACTCGCCAAGATGCTGCAGGACTGCGACCGGATAGAGGGACTGGTCAAAGCCGTGCTGGCGTACTCCCGGCCCACCGAATATGAGATGGAACTGGTGGATCTTGCCGTGATCCTGGAGCGCCTGCTCGACCGGCTGCAGCCGCGCATCACGCGTTTGAATGTGCGCCTCAACCTCCAATTCGAGGCGGACTGTCCACCGGTGGCTGGCAACCTGCGCGCCCTGGAACAGGTGTTTACCAACCTGATCACCAACTCGCTGGAGGCGATGAATGACGGCGGCGAACTGATTATCAAGCTGAAAACCATCCTATCGCCAGAAGGGCGGCCCTACCTGGAGGTCGGCGTGGCGGATACCGGCCCGGGCATCCCCAAAGAAGAGCAGGAGCGCATCTTTCAGCCGTTTTACACCACCAAACGCACCGGCACCGGCCTGGGACTGCCGATCGTCAAACAAATTATCTCTGCTCATAAGGGCAGCATACACCTGACCAGCTTCCCCGGCGCGACGGTGTTCTATATTCACTTACCTGTATCTGAACCTGAAGATTGAGGGATCCATGAGCGCAACCGTATTGATTGTAGATGACGAAGAACACGCCCGCGAGGAGATCATCACCTTTCTAAACCCGCGCGGCTATGAAACGATCGGGGTAGCCACATTGGCAGAAGCGCGCCGGTGTCTCCAATTGAACAACGCCGATATTATCCTGCTGGATGTGCTGCTCCCCGATGGGCATGGCCCCCACCTGCTGGAAGAAACCGCATCGCTGCCCATGCGCCCACCGATCATCCTGATCACTGGCAACGGCGACATTGATATGGCGGTGGAAGCGATGAAGAACGGCGCCCATGACTTCCTGCAAAAGCCGATCAAGCTGGCGCAACTGGAAAAATCCATCCTGCGAGCGACAGAAATCGTCGCCATGCGCCGTGAACTGGCGCACCTGCGCCAGTCCCGCCAGGAGCAGCTAGATTTCATCGTTGGCTCCACGCCCGCCATGCAGATCCTGGTGGACCAGGCCCAGCGGGCGGCGGAAGCTTCGGTATCCGTGCTGATCACCGGCGAGACAGGCACCGGCAAAGAAGTATTGGCCAACGCTATCCACCAGATGGGCCCGCGAGCAAACCGGCCCTTTGTCGCCATCAACTGCGCTGCCATCCAGAGCACCGTGCTCGAGTCAGAGCTGTTCGGCCACGAGGCAGGCGCCTTCACCAGCGCGGAAAAGCGCAAGAATGGGCTGATGGAGGTCGCCGATGGCGGCATCCTGTTCCTGGATGAAATCTCGTCCATGCCGTTGGACATGCAGGCCAAGCTGCTGCGCGCCATCGAGGATCATTCCTTCCGCCGGGTGGGAGGCACCAACCTGATCCAGGTGGATGTTGAAGTTCTGGCAGCCTCCAACCGGGATTTGAAGGTTCTGCGCGATCAAGGCGAATTCCGCGAAGATCTTTACTACCGGCTGAAAGTGGTTGACCTGCATCTGCCGCCCCTGCGCGAGCGCCGGGCGGATATCCCCGAGCTGGCCGGGCTGTTCATCCGCAAGAACAACCAGCGCATGGGGATGAACATCACCGAAATCACCCCGCGCGCCCTGCAAGCCCTGCTGAATTATGACTGGCCAGGAAATATCCGCGAACTGAGGAACACCTTTGAGCGCGCCATGATCTTTTGCGATGAAGAACGCATCGATCTCCCCCACCTGCCAGCGGAGCTGCTGTAAGCTAAGGATTATTCCAGATAACGAAACTCTCGCCCACGCAGAAATTTCCGCCGGCGCGGATGATGCACACCTGGTACGGGATGACTGTGCTGCTGGGGGCCTGGATGGGCATCAATATGAAAGCCGATTTGCCGTTGGCATCGGTCACCGGCATGGGATGAAGGAACTGGCTTCCATCCGGCATGGTAATCACCAACAGCGGAACAATCCCCGCCTTGGGCTGGCTGTCTTCCAGCACCAGCACCTGAATCTCCTGGCCCTGGTTGGAAGTCACCGAGCCCTGCGCCTCCCAAACCTGCATCGTCACGCGGTGTTCCATCACCACCTGCGGCTCGTGCTCCTGCGGGAAGCGATTTTCCTGCCGGTACTGAAGCCCCAACCCATCCGGCCTGACCCGCTGGCCTTCGGGAACGTTGGGATCATAAACCAGGCACAGATTCAGGAAACATTGGCGGTACATCTGGTCTTTGTAGGGTTCCAGATTTCCGATCGGCTGACCAGACACCAGGAAACCTCCATGCCGGTCAAGATAATCCAAAAAGCCCACATGAATCTCATAGCCCAGATCGCCCTGCACTGGGTAGAAGAAATAATCAGGGTCGCCGCTGTAATTCTTCAACGGGGAAGACTTAACCCGCAAATCCATCGAAAGCGGGCGCAGGCCAACACCATCGGGCGCATCGGCAGAAACGATCACCAGGACAAGATTTCCATAAATCTGCTCCCAGCGGCCATCCTGGCTCATATAGGCTTCGCTTTTCGGTAAGCCGGTAAAGTCGAGGCCATATCTCTGCACAAAGGATTGGAACACCGGGGCAATCTGGTAAATATCTGCTCCCCCCTGGATATCCAGGCCGTGCATCTGCTCGGCGCAGGCATCGCCGCACAATGCCACACCGTAGGCCAGCAGGCGCACCTGGGTGGTACCCTTAACCATGTAGAAACCCAGGTTCTCGAAATACTGTTCGTAGCGGTTCTGGTCTTCGTTATAGATCAGCTCGCTCAGCGGGCAGCCCACCAGTTCTTCCCCTAAGCGGGTGAAAAGCTCCCAAAACTCGGACGGGATGATATGCCCGCAGCGGTAATGCAGGCGTGGATCGGAGGGCGGAGGCACCTCCGGCTGGCGCACAGAGTAGACTGACTCGATGGGGGCAAACTGGAACAGGCGGGTGAAAGGCGCTTTGGGATCATAGATCATCTTGCCGGCTGGAACGTACTGGACGATCTTGCCATCCTCAGACATTTCCGTCGAGATCGGCGGGCCTAACAGCTCCTCGCCCCCCAGGCGGAGATAAAATTCACGGAAGATGGTGCCAACCAAAAAGATGCTGTTTTGAGTGGGGGTGGGCGCAGGAGCGAGGTCGTTGCAGGCGATTCCAAGCATCAACGGCAAAAGCAGAGCCGCCAGTGCTCCCAACTTAGTAAAAAGCGATTTTGTCCCCATTTTTCGATACCCCATCCCTTTTCCCTGCTCTTTATCTAGAATTTACGCGCCTTGGAGGTGCAGCCACCTTCCCACTGGGAAAACATGCAACAGCTTTTTCATGCGACCTGAAGTGAGAGCGCTCTCTTCTTTACAAACAGCTTCACCAAAGGGTATTCTGACTGCATATGCAATCAGAATTGTCTGTCAATTCATTATACCTCAATACATAAAATATTGGTATATTTCTCGTTAACTTCAACTCTTGCGGCAATGGAAAAGGATTCAATAATAGGTGTTTTTTATCCATAGCCAATTCCTTTTATTTATGGTATCCTTAGGATAGCAAAAATAAACGCTTGGGGTGCCCTACTCCCGGATGGGAGGGCTCAAAGGCGAAGCCGGTGCAAGTCCGGCGCTGTCGCGCAACTGTAATCCAGCTTCTGGAAAGCCAGGACGACCGCCCCAAACCATGTTTCCACAGGCCTCGCGGCAAGGAGGTGGGACGGTATGACTGATATCTAATCGCCCAAACAATCACTTGCCTGTCCCTGCGACAGGTTTTTTTGTTTTTTTTTCAAACCGAACACCAAACGACACGAGGAGCATTTAGCATGAAATTCCTGAAATCAAACACCGGTGGTTTAGCGCTGATCCTGAGCCTGATGGTATGCCTCAGCCTGCTGCTGGCCTCCTGCGCTGCGCCAGCCACGCCAGAGCCCACCCCGGTTCCAACTACTGTACCAACCCCTACCCCCATCACCCTGACCGATGGCCTGGGACGGGCGATCAGCCTGACTTCCCCCGCCCAACGGATCGTCTCGCTGGCGCCTTCGAATACAGAAATCCTGTTCGCCGTGGGAGCGGGTGCGCAGACCGTCGGCAGAGATGACTTTTCCAGCTACCCCGAAGCTGCCCTGGCTCTGCCCGATGTGGGCGGCGGGATGAGCGCGCTGAACCTGGAACTGATCGTCTCGCTGAAGCCTGACCTGGTGCTGGTGGCGGATATCACCGCCGCCGAGCAGATCAAAGCCATTGAGGATCTGGGGCTGGTGGTCTATGCACTGCCCAACCCGAAGAGTTTCGACGAACTGTTCCAGAATTTGGAGACAGTCGGCCTCTTGACCGGAAATTCTACCCAGGCTCTGGTCGAGGGCTTGCAGGAGCGCGTTAAGGCGGTCGAGGAGAAAATTGCCACCGCCTCTGAGCGCCCGCTGGTCTTCTATGAACTGGACAGCACCGACCCCAACGCCCCCTGGACCCCCGGCCCCGGCACCTTCATCGAAACTCTGATCACGATGTCGGGTGGGCAAAACCTGGGCAGCTCGCTGGAAAGCGAGTGGGCCCAGATCTCCCTGGAAAACCTGCTCACCCTGGATCCCGAGATGATCATCCTGGGCGACTTCACCTGGGGTGGGGTTACCCCGGAGGCGGTGTATGCCCGTTCCGGTTGGGATGCGCTCAGCGCGGTGAAGAATAATAAAGTTTTCACCTTTGACGATAACCTGGTCAGCCGGCCTGGCCCACGCCTGGTGGATGGGCTGGAAGCTATGGCGCGCCTGCTCCACCCCGAACTGTTCCAATAACCACCTGTGCGGAGAGAATCACCACGGTGACCAGGATGCGCCTGAAAATCAATCCATATCTGCTGAATGTTATCCTGCTGCTGCTGGCAGTGCTGTTCAGCGTGGCGATCGGGCCGGTCTTCATCCCGCCAGCCTCGCTGGCGCGTCTGCTGGCGGGCTTGCTGCCCGGCTTCGTCCCGCCCATCGATCTGCCAGAGGCTTTCTCAGCCATCCTGTTCAAAGTTCGCCTGCCGCACACCGCCTTGATCCTGCTCACCGGCGCAGCCCTGGGAGGCAGCGGAGCGGCTTACCAGGGCCTGTTCCGCAACCCGCTGGCTGACCCTTACCTGATCGGCGTAGCTTCGGGAGCTGGATTGGGAGCGGTGGCGGCGATGGCGATCCATTGGCCCTCCAGCCTGTTCGGCCTGTACGCCATCCCGGCAGCTGCTTTCATCGGCGCCCTGGTCACCGTGGCCCTGGTGTACAGCCTGGCGCGCATCGGCAACAACCTGCCCACCACTACCCTGATCCTGGCGGGCGTTGCCATCAGCTCCTTTGCCACCTCCCTGACCTCCTTCCTGATGCTGCGCTCCAGCAATGAGCTGCGCCGCGCCATCGGCTGGCTGCTGGGAGGCGCAGTGATGAGCGGCTGGGAGCCTGTGCTGGCCGCCCTGCCCTACATCCTGATCGGCCTGAGCGCCCTGCTCTTCTCCGGACATGCATTGAATGTGCTGCAGTTCGGCGAAGAGCAGGCGCAGCAGCTGGGCCTGCCCGCCGAGCGGGTGAAAGCCTGGCTGATCCTGGCAGCCTCTCTGACGACCGCCGCAGCGGTGGCTTTTTCCGGCATCATCGGTTTCATCGGCCTGATCGTGCCGCACCTGGCGCGCATGCTGTGGGGAGCGGATTACCGGCGCTTGATCCCACTCTCCATCCTGGGAGGCGGCAGCGCGCTGCTGCTGGCGGATTTGCTGGCGCGGGTGGTATTAGCCCCGCAGGTGCTGCCGGTCGGCATCGTCACCGCCCTGGCAGGGGCGCCTTTCTTCCTGTGGGTGCTGCGGCGAGCCAGGCGCCAGGCTTTCTGGTAAGGGCAGGCTGATATGCTCGAAATCCAAGCGCTGTACGCCTCCTACCATACTCGCCCGGTCATCCAGGATATCTCCCTGACGGTCACCGCAGGGGAAATCGTGGCAGTGATCGGCCCCAACGGGGCGGGCAAATCCACCCTGATCCGCGCCATCAGCGGGGTGATCTCGCACCACGCCAGCCGGATGCAGGTGGCAGGGCGCGACCTGTCCAGCCTGGCGCCCTACCGCCGGGCCAGATATATCTCCGTCGTGCCGCAGGCGCGCCAGATACCGCCCGCTTTTACAGTCTACCAGACCGTCCTGCTGGGTCGAACGCCCTACCTGGGCTGGCTGGGAAAGCCCAGCCAGATTGACCATGACAAAGTCGCCCTGGCGCTTGAACGCACCCAGGTGCAGGAGTTGGCAGAGCGGCGCGTGGGGGAGCTGTCGGGCGGAGAGCAGCAGCGCGTCCTGCTGGCGCGCGCCCTGGCGCAGGATACGCCGGTGATGCTGCTGGACGAACCCACCACTCACCTGGATCTCCAGCACCAGGCGACGCTGCTGAACCTGCTGCGCCAGCTCGCCAGCCAGGATCACCTGGCGGTGCTGATGGTGCTGCACGACCTGAATCTGGCGGGCATCTACGCCGACCGGCTGGCGCTGCTCGTCCAGGGGCGGCTGGCAGCGGAGGGCCGTCCGGAGCAGGTGCTGACCAGCGAGAACCTGCAGAAGGTGTACCGCCTGCCAGTCCAGGTAGTCGCCCACCCCACCTACGGCACGCCCCTGGTGCTGCCTGGAATCCCCGAAACGCCCCCAGATCGCCCCCCTTCGCCATAGCCCAGCGCGCCAAATCCAACAAAACCAAACCTTTCTGGTAGAATCTGCTCCAGACAGGAACAGTCCATGGATTCCAGTAAAACATACGCAGAAGGCGGGAAAGTCAAAATCGGGTTAGCCCTGGGCGGCGGCGGGGCGCGCGGGCTGGCCCACATCGGCGTGCTCAAAGTCCTGCAGGGTGAGAATATCCCCATCGACGCCATCGCTGGCACCAGCATGGGCGGGATCATCGGCTGCCTGCATGCCAGCGGCATCAGCGTAGACGAGATGGAGGCCGAAGCCCGCCGGGTGGGACGCCGCCGCGAGCAGATCAAGCTGATCGATCCTGAACTGACCGGTCTCGGGCTGATCAAGGGCACGCGCCTGTACCGCTACCTGGCGAATATGCTGGGCGAAGACCTGACCTTCGCGGATCTGCATATCCCTTTAGCGCTGGTGGCGGTGGATATGCTCAGCGGGCGCGAAGTGGTGCTGAGCGAAGGCAAGGTAGTGGATGCCATCCGCGCCACCATCTCGGTGCCGGGGATCTTCATTCCCTACGAAATCGGCGGGCTGCGCCTGGTGGACGGCGGCGTGCTGAACAATGTGCCTGCGGATGTGGCCCGCAGCCTGGGCGTGCAGGTGGTCATCGCGGTGGATGTGCTGCCCAACTTTCCCCGCAACGAGCTCAGCCAGCCGCCGGTGGTGCCGCCGCTGCGCCTGCCTGGACTGCCAACCACCGCTCAAGAGCTGATGCATATCCTGATGATTATGATCTCCGAGCTGAGCGAAGACCGCCTGAGGATGGCGCAGCCGGAGGTGATCATCCGGCCTGAGCTGCCCACCGATATGGGCCTGTTCATCGGCCTGGGCCGGGTGGACGCCGCCATCACCGCCGGGGAGGCGGCCGCGGAGCAGGCCATGCCGCAAATCCGCCAGGCGCTGGCGCAAGCTGTTGATCGCGCCACAGCAAACTAGATCAGCGCCGGGCTGGCTGGAGATGTGGGGGGATGGACATGCCAGGGGTGAAGCGGGCGATCTGGCTCGCGATCAGAGACCAGATGGTATACTTATCTTCTACAGAGAAAGGAAACTGAGATGGATTTTCTAATCATCGGAGCGGGCGTGCTGGGCAGCCTGTACGCCCTGCGCCTGCACGAAGCCGGGCACAAAGTCACCCTGCTGGCGCGCGGCCAGCGGCTGGAAGATCTGCGCCAGCACGGTTTGACGCTGGAAAACGCCGAGACGGGCGAACAAAACACCGCCCAGGTGCGGCTTATCGAAGCCCTGCCGCCCAACGAAACCTTTGACTGGGCGCTGGTGGTGCTGCGCAAGAACCAGGTCGCCTCGGTTTTGCCCGCCCTGGCAGCCAACCAGGCCATCCCGAATATCGCCTTCCTGGTCAACAACGCCGCCGGCGCGGGCGAGATGGTGGCCGCCCTGGGAGCGGAGCGGGTGGTGCTGGGCTTCCCCGGCGGGGGAGGCCGCCGCGAAGGCGCCCTGGTGCGCTACCGCCAGACGCCCAGGAACACCCAGCCCACCACCCTGGGTGAGCTGGACGGACAGCCCAGCCTGCGCCTGCACCGGTTAGCGAACGCTCTGGAAGGGGCGGGCATGCCGGTGGCGATCTGCGATAACATGGACGCCTGGCTGAAAACGCACGTGGCCCTGGTCAGCCCGATGGCCAATGCGATTTATGCCGCCGGGGGCGACAACCACCGCCTGGCGCGCACCCGCGATGGCCTCACCCTGATGGTGCGCGCTGTGCGCGAGGGCTTGCAGGTGCTGGAGGCCATGCGCGTACCGATCACCCCCGCCCGCATCAAAATTCTCAAATGGATTCCTGAGCCGTTGATCGTGGCCGTTCTGCAGCGCAGCTTAGGCTCTGAGCGAGCGTTGCTCTTGCTCGCCAGCCACGCCAACGCAGCGCGCGACGAGATGACCACCCTGGCGGATGAGTTCCAGGCGCTGGCGCGCCGCTCAGGGCTGCCGACCCCCAACCTGGACCGCCTGTACGCTTACACCAGCCCCAGCCTGCTGGCGATGCCAGAAGGAGCAGCCCAGCTGCCCCTGGATTGGCGAGGCGTCTGGGCTGCGGCGGGCTTGCTGACAGCCAGCGTTGTACTGCTGGGCTGGTTGGGCAGCAGAAAAAAGCAGTAGTTTACTGGCCAGGCTCGAACTGCACTTCAGCGCTCATCCCGGCGCGCAGTCCTGCAATGAGTTCGTCCAGTTCAATAGTCACCTTATAGACCAC
The DNA here is from genome assembly GCA_016935755.1 of Anaerolineales bacterium. Taxonomy (GTDB): domain Bacteria; phylum Chloroflexota; class Anaerolineae; order Anaerolineales; family UBA4823; genus JAFGQI01. The sequence continues at coordinate 14,976 of JAFGQI010000076.1, read as the reverse complement.
ATCCCCGCCCAGGGTGTCCGCCAGGGGGGCGATCAGGGCGACGCGGCCGCGCACTTCCTGGTTCAGCGCCTCAATAAACACCGTCACCGCCTGGCCGATTTCGACCGCGGGGATATCTTTCTCGCTCAGGTCGGTGGTCTCGACCTGCAGGTTGGTCAGGTCGACCAGCGCCAGCGCCGCCTGCCCCGGCAGCACCCACTCCCCGCGGTGGATGTCCAGGCGGCTGACCGTGCCAGCAAAGGGCGCCGTCAGGGTTAAGTTGCCCAGGGCGGCCTCGGCGCTGGCCAGCTGGGTGTGGGCATTGGCTACCCTCGCATCGGCCAGGCGCACCTGGTCGGGGTCTGGGCCAGCCTGGTAAATGTCATAATCCTGCTGGGCGTTTGCCAGCCTGGTCTCCGCCACCGCCAGATCATACTCGAGCTTGAGCCGCCGGACGGCTGCGTTGTAGTCGGACTGGGCCTCGTCCAGGGCTTCCTTCAGATTCTGGCGGGTCTGGTCGCTGGAGGAACGGCTGCGGTAAGGCTCGAAAGCCGCTCGCGCTTGGTCCAGGCGCTGCTTCATCTCCTTGAGCGCGGTCACCGCGTCCAGACCGGCCTGTTCCGCCGGGATGGTGAAATTATCCAGGGCGTACTGGGCGTCCTTGACCGCCTGGGCATACACCACCACTTCCTGCATGGCCTGCACCCGGGCGGTCTCGGCCTGCTCGGCCAGGTCTTTCAAGGCCTGCTCGGCCAGGGCCAGCTCGAACTGGGCGGCGCTGATGGCGGCCTGCAGGGTCTCCTGACCTTCCAGGCTGGCCAGCACCTGCCCGGCCTGCACCTGATCGCCCACCGCCACCTCGACTGTTTCCAGCCTGCCAGCCAGGGTGAAGACCAGCCGGGCCTGCTGGGACGGGGCGACCACCGCCGAAGCGGTCACCCCACCGCCGGTGGACTGGCGGGTAGCCTGGGGCGCGCCGCCGCTGTCCAGCACCACCGTGGGCAGCGGCGCGGGCGTCTTGACCAGCGCGCTGCACCCGGCCAGGCTGAACGAGACCAGCAGCGCCAGAAATATTCTGCTCTTCATCGCTACCCTCCCGGGTTGGCCGGTCCGGCGCCATTTTCGGCCACCAGCCCATCCCGCAGGGTGATCGCCCGGCGGGCGTACTTGATCACGCGCGGGTCGTGGGTGGCGAAGATGAAGGTCACGCCGGTCTCCTGGTTGAGGCGGGTCATGATCTCCATCACCTGCTGGCCGTTAGCCGTGTCCAGATTGGCGGTGGGTTCATCCGCCAGGATCATGCTGGGGTTGGTGGCCAGGGCGCGGGCGATGGCGACGCGCTGCTGCTCACCGCCGCTGAGCTGATCGGGGCGATGGCGGGCGCGATCTGCCAGACCGACCGACTCGAGCAGTTCTGCCACGCGCTGTTTGCGCTCGGCTGCGCTCTTGCCCACCAGCAGCAGCGGCATTTCGACGTTCTCATAGGCCGTCAGGGTGGGGATCAGGGCGAAGAACTGGAAGATGAAGCCGATGGCGGAGCGGCGCACATCGGCGCGCTGGTTGCGGTTCAGGCGGCTGACGTCCTGGCCGTTGACGAACACCTGCCCGCTGGTGGGCTGGTCCAGGCAGCCGATCAGCTGCAGCAGGGTGGTCTTGCCAGAGCCGGAAGGGCCGACCAGGGCGGTGAACTCGCCGTTTTCGATCGACAGGCTGACGCCGCGCAAGGCCTGCGTTTCGACCGAGCCGATTTTATATACACGGGTGACGTTGGTTACTTTTGTGACTTCCATGATAATCTCCTTGCGATGATTCCGGGCGGACGCGGTCCGCCCCTACGGTGCAATTGTTCCGGGCGGACATGGGCCGCCCCTACGGTGCATTGTTCTGGGCGGATACACAGGCCCACCCCTACTGACCGCCGCGCAGGGCGTCCACGGGTTCCATGCGGGCTGCCAGTACAGCCGGGTAAAGCCCGGCCAGCAGGGTGATGACCAGGGCCATGATGGACAGGGTGATGGCGTCATTCAGGGTCAGGTAGCCGTAGATGCGCTCGCCGATCAGTATCCCGGTGACGCCCATTTTGCCGATATAAATACCGACATGGTAGGTGTAATAGGCCAGCAGCCCACCCAACACCAGCCCGATCACGATCCCGCCAATGGCCAGCAAGCCGGATTCGGCGAAGAACATGGCCATGATCTGCCCGCCGCGCATGCCGATGGCAGACAGGATGCCGATCTCGCGGGTGCGCTCAAAGACTGACATGATCAGCGTGTTGACGATCACCGTGACGGTGATGCCCAGCACGATCAGGTACATGAAGATCATGTACGATCCAGCCATCTCATCGAACTGCGCCAGCAGGGCGTTCATCTGCTCCAGGGTCCTGACCTGGTATTTACCAGTTTGCAGGGCCGCCACTACGGCAGGGGTTTGCTCTTTCCCCTGCAGCAGAATAAAAATGGTGCTGGCGTGATCGCCGGCCTGGGTGATGGCCTGCGCCTTGGCCAGGGGCATAAAAACGTTGACCTCATCGTAGGTGGATGTGCCGGTCGAATAGATCCCCCGGATGGTGAAGCGCTGCTCATCCACATCGCCATTGGAGGTATTCACCAGCAGGGTGAGCAGGTCGCCGGTCTGGACCTTCAGCTTATCCGCCAGCGCCTGACCGATCAGGATGCCCTCACGGTCATCGGCCTGGATAAACTCGCCGCTGACCATCCCAGCGCGGTACGGCTCGTTGGCCGGGGAGGCCGGGTCGACGCCGACGATGCGCACCCCCAACGAACGGCTGCCCTGCGTCACGATCCCGCTGGCGTACAGGCGCGGGGTAGCGGCCTTGACCGGCGGCAGGGCCGAAATTTGAGCCGCCAGCTGGGCCGGGCTTTCCACCAGGTCTTCCCAGGCCAGGCTGGCCTTGTTTTCATCATAGGTGGCTGCGTTGACCTGCAGGTGACCGCTTTGCAGCTTGATGGTGGAATCCATCGCCCCGCGCATTTCTCCCTCCACCACCGCGGCCATCATCAGCAGCAGGGCCAGGCCGACGCCCAGCGCCAGGGAGGAGAAGAAGGACCGCCGGCGGTTGCGCCCCAGGTCACGAATTGCCATTTTGAATAGATGTATCATCGCAAACCTCACACGTAATGCAGGGCTTCGGCGGGTTCATGCTGAGCCGCAGCGCGAGCCGGGAAATAGGCCGCCAGGATGGAGATGATGATGGCCGTCAGCGTGCGCTGGCCGACCTTCTCCAGCCCCAGAGAGGGGTAAATCCGGTCGTTGATCAGGGCGGTGTATTCGGTCAGCGAGGCAAACTGGGAATAATCCAGCCCGACCGCCCCGAAGAAGATATTGATCAGCAGACCCAGGGCGACGCCAGCCGCCACCCCCACCAGGCCAATCACCGCCCCTTCGGTCAGGAAGATCAGCGAAATCTGGCGCGGCTTCAGCCCCATCGCCCCCAGCAGCCCGATCTCGCGGGTGCGCTCATAGACCGCCATCAGCAGCAGGTTCAGGATGCCAATCCCGGCCACCATCAGCATGATCACGCCGAAGATATCCATCACCCCGCCCTTGGTGGTGAGAGCCGCCACCAGTTCGGGGAAATTGGTCTCCCAGGAGGCGATCTCGGCCTCAGGCAGGGCGGCCTGCAAGGCGCTGACCACCGGAGCTTCCTGGCCGATCTTTTCCAGGGTGACGATCACTTCGCTGACGCTGCTGCCCATCCCGTACAGGTCCTGGGCTTCGGCCAGGGACATATAAATAGAGCGTTTTTCAATCTCCCCCATGCCGATATCGTAGACGCCGACCACGGTCATGGTGCGCTGGCGCAGCTGTTCGTGGGCCGCCTGGCCCACCAGGGTCACCCGGTCGCCCACAGCCACTTCCATGGCGTCCGCCAGGCCTTTGCCGATATAGATCACATCCTGGTCGTCCGCGGTCAGGTAGCGCCCGGAGGAGACCTCCTGCGCCACCAGGTTGACCGGCAGCTCTTTCTCCGGCTCGACGCCGACGATGGAGACGGCGAAGGCCCCCTCCCGGCTGGTGATCATGCCGCCGGTGTTAATGCGCCGGGAGGCCGCCACGACATTCGGCTGGGCCAGGGCGGCCTGGATGACCGCCTGGTCGTTCGGCAGCGGTACGAGCGGGTTTTCATCCTTCACCGCCTGGTAGCCACCGGCATGCACCTGGATGTTGCCGCCCAACACGCGGATGGCGCTGCCATAGATGGCGTCCTCGAACCCGGTCACCAGACCGTCGTACCACATCATCAGCCCCAGGGTCATGGCGATCGACAGGACGATGATCGCTGTGCGGCGGCTGTGCCGCCAGAAGTTGCGCCAGGCCAGGCGCAGGTATAGTGTCATGCTCGATGCTCCTTTCTTCAATTCAATCTATGCTTCATTCGCTGTTAGCCAGCGTACCCACCCACTCCCGCAGCGTCTCTTCGCCGATCAGCTGCAGTGAGCCGGGCCGGGCGCCCAGCAGCCGTTCCATTGCCAGGTTATAAGCCGCCACGGCCTGCACCGCCCGGCGCAGGGCGTCCTGGTTCTGCTCGCTGGCATACATCAGGCTGAGAAAGGCGTCGCCAAAGTTCGCCAGCAGCGAAAGCACGATCTCCCCCGCCTGGTCGGGGAGCGGCATGTCGAACACGCCTTCCTGGTTGCCCTGGCGGACAATCGCCGCCAGCAGCGGGGCGGAGCGCTGGATAGTGGCAGCCTGCATCTTCTGGCGCACCAGGGCGTTTTCATCCGCATACCAGACACGCAAGAAGGACAGCACGTAGTCTTTGCGGGCCGCCTTCCAGCGGGCGGAGGCGTCGAAGAAGCGCAGCAGCTTTTCGGGCGCGCTCAGGCCAGGATCCTGGACGATGGGAGTCAGCAGCTGCATCCCCTCCGCCAGCATCAGCTCGATCAGCCCTTCTAATAATTCGGATTTCGAAGCAAAGTAGTGATAGAAAGCGCCCTTAGAGATGCCCAGCGCATCCAGAACATCCTGGATGGTCATCTGGTCGAAGCCCTTGGTCAGCACCAGGCGCTGGGCCGCCGCCAGGATTTCCCTGCGCTTGACAGCCTGCTCTGCTTCTTTCGCAATTCTTGCCATGTCCGCACTCCATAATTAAACCGGCAGTCGGTTTAATACAAGGCGGAATTGTAATCCAATCTTGCTGGGCTGTCAATCGTTAAGCGGGTAAAATCGCCGCGCAGACCAGGTTGCCGCTGGAAGCCGGGTCGAAGGGGATATCCTCCAGCGAGCCGTACCAGCGCACCTGGTCGAAACCCGCCTCCCCCAGGGCGGTTTGCAGATCGGCCTGGGGCAGCGGACGCAGGCGGGTGCTGGTGGTGGTCAGCGCCCAGGGGTCCTGGCCGTCGCGCCGCAGGGTGAGCACGTGGAAGGTCAGCAAGCCATCGGGGTCGAAATCATATAAGCGCAGGAACAGCCGCTCCTCCTGCCCCTGGCGGTGGCTGCGCGGCTCGCCCCAACGCGCTTTTCGCTCCAGCACCCGGTCGAAATTGATGTTCTGCGCCAGGAACAGGCCGCCAGGCCGCAGGCAGGCAGCGAAATCCGCCAGTGCGGCGATCAGGTCGGCCTTGCTGAGCAGGTGGGGCAGCGAGCTGCCCAGGCAGAGCACGGCGTCGAAGGCGGCGCGGCCAAAGGTCTGCGCCAGGGCGCCGAAGCCCGCCGCTTCAAAGCGCACCGCTGCGCCTGCGGCGGCGGCGTTCTGCCGGGCGCGGGCGATCATCCCGGCGCTCAGGTCGGCCCCGGCGGCGGGATAGCCGCGCTGCGCCAGGGCGATGGCGTGCATGCCCGTGCCGGTGGCGGCGTCCAGAACCCGCGCTTTCTTTCCATCCGGTAGAGCCAGCCGCTGCAGCTGGGCTTCGATGAAGGGCAGCTCGTAGTCCAGGCGGGACTGCCAGTCGACAAAGCGGTCGTAATCGGCGGAGAATTCGTCATACATACTCCGATTGTACCTTGAATGGCGGTTGGCGGCAGGGGAATTGACTGGATGCGACTCGCTGTGCTATACTGACTCCTGTCCCCGTTTGCACGGCAGTTATACTGCTTTGCACGCCCCGCAGGGCAGCTGCGGGACGTACAAAGCTCCTAGACTGCTACATGCTTTATGAGGCTCGTTAAATGGGTAACATTTTAATCTCACTTGGTATAACTGTATGGTTTATTTTTGCGATAATTACTTTTGTTTTTCTAACACCAGTGACCGATAGCTTTATTAATAGGCTAATACGATCTGTTAAATTTCTACTTTCCAAAAAATATGGCTTGGAATTTGGCGTTATAGTTGGACAAGCAACAGGTATTTTTTGGTTAATCGCTGGATTAATTATTAACCTAATGGGTGAATCTATTTTTCATGGGGTTCGTGAGGATGTCATACTTAGTATTATTTTCCTAGCCCCCGTGACGATTGGAGCTTTTCTCAATGAAAGGAGAAAAAACGAGGGTTGATAAATACCGTATGAGTGATAGTGATGCTTATTTACACCTGAAGAGAAGGAAAAACTCATAAGTATGTTCGCACGGCAGTTGTACTGCCGTGCACGTCCCGCAGTGCAGCTGCGGGACGAACAAAGACGCCCCTTGATTAATAGTACTATATATGATACTATAGCGCCATCAGATGAGCAAACGAGAAAAAGAGCTTGAGAAATTCCGCAACAATCCCAAGAATGTGCGCTTTGAGGAGCTTGAAGCGCTGCTCATCTATCTGGGATTTGAAAAAAGGCAGGAAAGCACCAGCCATGCGGTCTTCTCGATCCAGGGCCGCCCGCCGATCACGATTCCGAGAAGAAAACCTTTCCTGAAAGCGTATTATGTCAAACTGGCTCTCCAGGCCATCGATGACCTGGGCCTGATGGATAAAGAGTAGAGGTACGAATGAAAGTGCAGTCAGTAGAGGATTATTTAGCCCTGCCCTACACCATCGAAATCATCCGGGAGGATGACCCAGAGAACCCCGGCTGGGTCGCCCGGGTGTTGGAACTGCCGGGCTGCATCACCCAGGCGGATACCTTCGATGAGCTGGACGAAATGATCGCAGACGCCATGCGCGGCTGGATCGAGGTGGCGCTGCAGGACGGAATTCCGATTCCCGAACCGCGCCCGGCTGAAAGCTTCAGCGGTAAATTTGTGGTGCGCGTGCCCAAATCGCTGCATAGGGAGCTGGTGGAAGCCGCGGAGCGGGAGGGCGTCAGCTTGAATTTGTACGTCAGTACGGCGCTGGGCAAAGCGGTCGGGCAAACTGCCAGTCGAATCTCCCTGGACCAGCCTGCTTAGCTAACTCCTACTTGTGTTATGTGCGCTCATTCTGCTGAGCAGCCAGTGCAGGCCGCTCAAAGCCCCCCTGAGGGCAGCGATCCTGGCTGGTAAAGTCCCAGATACCAGGCTTTGGGAGCATGATCGAAGGTATAATCAGTTGTATGGACACGCTCAGCACGAACTTTTCTCTTGACCAGATTGCAGAATACCGCCAGAGCGCCCAAAGTCGGTATCAAGAACAGCAAATCCAAACTGAACTGCTGAGAAAAAAAGCATGGGATATTGCCAAGCAAGCCGCCCAACTGCTTCGGACGCGCTTCCACGCTGCCCGCGTGGTGGTGTTTGGATCGCTGATCCACGAAGGTTGTTTTACCCGCTGGTCAGATGTGGATCTTGCCGCCTGGGGCATTCCATCGCAGGATACTTTTCGAGCACTGGGCGCAGTGATGGATCTGAGCGATGAGGTCGAGATCAACCTGGTAGATGTCAATACCTGCCGCTCATCCCTGCTTGAAGTGATCGAAAAGGAAGGCATAGATTTATGATCCCTCCATATATTGTTTTGGCTGAACGTATTCGAAGCGAGTTATCCGATATCGAACCGCTGATTGAACGGGCAGAGCGCGCCGTAGCCGCGATTCAACGCAATCCGGAAAACCAGGATTTCTTCGTGGACTCAGCTGCTTTGAACTTGCATGATTTTTACTCAGGATTAGAGCGGATTTTTCAACAAATCGCGACCAACATCGATCAGCATTTACCTGATAGCCGCGACTGGCATCGTGAATTGCTTGAACAAATGCATCTTGCGATCTCAACCCTCCGCCCTGCGGTCATCTCTGAATCGACTTTGAGCTCGCTGGATGAGTTTATGAGATTCAGGCATGTCGTAAGAAACGTCTACACATTCACCCTGGACGTCAAACAAATCCATCGTCTTGTAGAAATGGCACGCCCAGCTTTCCAATCAGCTCAAGCGGATTTATTGAATTTCGCATTGTTTTTAGATGAAGTTGGAAAATAATTCCCCGGAAGTTCCTCTTTTTTTTCTTTACCCATCTCAACTGTGATAGCAGCCTGCACTGGCTGCTCAGCGACCATTTGGGCAGCAGGTTTAGAACGAAGGTGGGTTGCACGCACCCTACTTGCTGCCGGGGCGAACGTGGGAACTGGCAGTAAAAAATATTGCCAAACCTCCCACCTTGATGTATGATTAATTCAACTCATCCCCATCCAGGAGGCCAACCCACATACCCCAACCCTGATCCCCCACTCCTAAAAACTGATTGACTGTTCTCTGATTGACCGATCTCTGATTGCCTGATCTCTAATGCCTGATCGACCCAAACCCGATCCAAAGGAGCAAACAGCTATGCGCAAGGTTTACGTGGTTTCCGGCGGTGTCTCCAAATTCGCCAAAGCCCGTCCGGACAAGACCTTCCAGGCGATCGTCAAAGAGGCTTACGACTACGCCATCCAGGACCTCGGCCTGAGCTTCCCGCAGTTCACCGAGCTGGTGGATGGCTCGGTGGCCTCATACTTCTCCGACCATTTCCAACGACAACTGATGAGCGGCATCATGGCCCAGGATTACCTCGGCCTGTGCCCCAAACCTTCCCACCGGGTGGAGGGCGGCGGCGCTACCGGCGGGCTGTGCCTGCAGGAGGCCTGGAAGAATATCGCCAGCGGGCACATGGACATCTGCGTGGCCTACGGCTTCGAGACGATGAGCCATGTCAACACCTGGAAGGGCAACGAGTTCATCGCCCTGGCCTCGGATGCCAGCTTCGACTACCCGGTGGGCGGCTTCTACTCCGGCTACTACGCCATGATGGTCACCCGCCACATGAAGGAGTTCGGCACCACCGTCGAGCAGCTGGCGCATGTCTCGGTCAAGAACCACCTCAACGCCTACTACAACCCCTACGCCCAGAAGCGCAATCGCTACACCATCCAGGATGTGCGCGACGCCCCGATGGTGGCCTGGCCGCTCACCCGTTTGGATATCTGCGTGATGAGCGACGGGGCGGCGGCGGTGATCGTCTGCTCGGAGGAGGGGCTGGCCCGGCTGGAGAAGGCCAGCGGCAGGCGCATCCCGCGCGTGGTGGTGGAGGGCATCGGCTGCGGCACAGACGCCATGCGCATGTCCGACCGCCCGCACCAGTCTTTCGATGATTTCATGCAGAAGAACGCCCTGCCCGGCGAGCGCGACAGCGATGAAACCCGCGCCTATTACCAAAAGCTGTGGGCAGGCGGCTTCCGCTATCCCGGCGTGCATTCCTTCCGCGCCGGTCGCATGGCCTCCCGCCAGGCTTACGCCAACGCCGGCATCCAGGATCCGCTGCACGAGCTGGACTTCGTCGAGCTGCACGACGCCTACACCTCGTCCGAAATCCAGACCTACGAGGATATGGGCCTGTGCCGCTACGGCGAGGGCGGCCCCTTCGCCGCCAGCGGCAAAGCCTTCATGCCGGGCATCGATTACGGCCTGCCCCTGGCCGAGCAGCCGGTCTGCCCGGTCAACCCGTCCGGCGGCCTGATCGCCTGCGGGCATCCGGTCGGCGCCACCGGGCTGATGCAGGCGGTCTTCGCCCTGTGGCAGCTGCAGGGCACGATCGGCAAGCACTTCAAAGACGACACCCTGCAGATCAAAAACCCGCGCCGCGGCGCCATCCACAGCCACGCCGGCACCGGCACCTATGTCACCGTCTCGATCCTGGGAAAGGAGCAGTGAGCCATGCCTAAAATTGAAGAGACCGACGATGGTCAAATCCTGTTCAACGTGCCTTTCCCCAGCCAGCTGGACCAGGCCGCTCTGGAGAGCCTGAAGAAGATGGGCCCGATCGTGATCAAGCAGCCCTATCATATTGATTACCTGCACTCCTACGGGCAGGATTCGCCCTTCTTCGCCGGGCTGGCCAACGGGGCGCTGCTGGGCCGCCGCGACCCCGAAAGCGGCTACACCTACGCCACGCCGCGCGGCCATGATATGTACTCCGGCGAGGAGACCGACTGGGTGCGCCTGCCCGACGAGGGTGTGATCCATGCCTTCACCGTGTGCCATTTCGGCTCGGAGGAATTCCTGCCGCAGACGCCCTTTGTGCTGATCCTGGTCGAGTTTGAAGGGGCGAATACGCTCTTTCTCTCCCGGCTGGTGGGGGTCGACCCGCAGCAGGCCTCGCTGGACTGGATCGGGATGAAGGTCAGGGCGCACTACCTGCGCAACAGCAAGTTCAAGCCGACGGATGTATATTTTGTACCCGTCTAACCATGGTCGGGGCGCGCCGGTGTGTGCGCCCCAGGAAAGGCAGTCATGAATATCCTAGAAGAAGGTATGGGTGAACTGATTCAACCGCCAGACATGGAGGCTTTCCGCGAGTGGAACCGCGACCATAAAACCCGCGCCATGGTGGACAAGCTGATGAGCGAGCAGGAGGCAGTGCAGCGCTTCGTCTATGACGGCTGCTACCTGGGCACCGAACTGTACGGCACGGTGCGCGCCCCCATGTCGCTGACCCGCGAGGTGATCCGCCAGCGGCCCAAGAACCTGCGCCTGCTGGGGCAGGGGGTGCTCGAAACAGAGTATCTGCTGGCTGCCGGGATCATCGAAGCGGCGGATATCACCTACTTCGGCCTGGAAGTGTACGGGGTGAGCAATGTCGCCCGGCGCGAGATCGACAGCGGGCGGCTGAAGCGCATGGTGGAATGGAGCAACTCGGCCCTCACCTGGCGGATGAAAGCCGCCGCGATGGGCGTGCCCTTCCTGCCAGCGCGCACCATGCTGGGCACCGACACCTTCCGCTACAGCGCGGCCAAAGTGGTGCTCGATCCCTTCACCAACGCCAGGGTCTGTGTGGTGCCAGCCCTGGTGATGGATGTGGTGCTGATCCACGTGCACCGCGCTGACCGCTTCGGCAACGCCCAGATTGACGGCATCAGCGGGTTTGCCTGCGAAGCCGCCCGGGCGGCCAAGCGGGTGATCCTCAGCGCCGAGGAGATCATCGACACCGAGCAGATCCGCCAGCAGCCCGACCGCACCCTGATCCCCTATTTTCTGGTGGACGCGGTGGTGCACGCCCCCTTCGGTTCGTACCCCGGCGAGATGGTCTATCTGTACGGGCGGGACGAGGACGAAATCCGCCGCTGGGTGAAAATGTCGGAGACGGTGGAGGACACCGCCGCCTATTTGGAAGAAACCATCTACGGCCTGCCCAATCACCAGGCATTCCTGGAGACGATCGGCGAAAAGCGGATGGAAGAACTGCGTCTGATGGCAAGGAGGCACCGGTGAGCGAGAGCCCCTATTCTGCAACCGAAATGATGATCTGCCAGGCGGCGCGGCTGATGAAGGATGGCAGCACCGCTTTCATCGGCACGGGCATCCCCATGCTGGCGGCAGCCCTGGCGCAGCGGCTGTACACCCCCAACCTGATCACGGTGTTCGAGTTTGGCGGGGTGGGCGCGCAGCTGGACGAGCTGACCGTGGCGGTGGGCGAATCGCGCACCTACCACCGCGGCATCGGCGCCTTCGGCATCGGCGAGATGATGGAAACCGCCCAGCGCGGCTTCGTGGATTACGGCTTCATCGGCGGTGCGCAGATTGACCCCTACGGCAACCTGAACAGCACCGCCATCGGCGATTACTACCATCCCAAGGTGCGTTTGCCGGGCAGCGGCGGCGGCAACGATGTCGGCTCGCTGTGCTGGACGACCATCGCCATCATGCGCCACGACCGGCGGCGCTTCCTGCCCAAGTGCGATTTCATCACCACGCCGGGCTACCTGACCGGCCCCGGCGCACGCGAAGCCGCCGGGCTGCCGCGCGGCACCGGCCCCTCCAACGTGGTCAGCACCCTGGCGCGGCTGGGCTTCGACCGGGGGAACACCTGCCGCATGACCCTGGAGGCGGTCTACCCCGGCGTGACCGTCCAGCAGGTGATCGAGGCGACCAGCTTCGAGCTGCTCATCCCGGCGGAAGTGCCCGAAGAGCCCCCGCCCACCCCCGATGAACTGCGCCTGCTGCGCCAGGAGATCGACCCGGACAAGCTGTATATCTAAATGCCAAAACCCGGGGTTTCCGTTGCATTCGTAAGGAGGCGCTTATGAAGACCACACACATACGTATCTTTCTGATTGTCACCGCCAGCGCCGTGCTGCTGATCCTGATCGCCAGCCACCTGCCGGTGGGAGAGGCCTCGGCGGCGGTCGGGAATCAGGGCATTCCGGCGCGCTGCTGGGTCACGCTGAACCCTGGTTACAGCGACTACTTTTACTGCGAAGCCACGGGCGGTGTGAGCTTTATCGGGGATAGCTGGGTTCCCACCGGCTACTACTTCCTGGTAACGGATGTGGTTATCTCTCCTACTGGTACCAGCGGCACTGGCGCCACTAATTTCTCCAGCATCACAGTCGAGGACGGCGCAACCGGCCATGCTCTCTACTCGATCGTGCAAACCACCCAGGACAAATATGGCGGCTCGTTTCACTACACTACGCCCTACCTGGTTGTGGAGTCTGAAGATGGCCTGTGGGCCTACCAGAAGGACATTTCCTCCACCCGGGTCAGCATGTACCTATCGGGTCTGCTGACCACGAATGTGAATTATCTGACCCTGATCACCCGCTGAGCAGGATCAGCAGGCATGGTCTGGTCAATCGATTAGTGCAGGCCTGACGGTTCTGGGCCTGATGTTTTCAATCAAAGGTGTATGCATCGCAGCGAACATCGTTCAAATCCGGAGGTAATCATGAAAAGCTGTATCCGCCTGCTTGCTGCTATGTGTGTATTGCTGGGGGTGGGCGCCATACCGTCTTCACAGGTATTGGGCGCGCCAGATGTCCCGTCCGTGCTGTCGATCAGCAGCAAAACCAGCCCGGCGGTGATCGACAGCGGACAAACCGCCCGGCTGACGATCACCCTGGTCTTATTCATGGGCCCCAGCGGCAGCATCTCTTTCACCGATACTCTGCCCTCCGGCCTGGTGGTGGCCAGCCCGGCCAGCGTCACGAACACCTGCGGCGGCACAGTCACCGCCACCCCAGGGGCGAGCGCAGTCAGCCTGTCGGGCGGGCTGCTGGGCGCCAACGGCAGCTGCGCCATCACGGTCAACCTGACCAGCACGGTTCCAGGCTTCAAGAGAATCACACCTGGGAGCATCTCCTGCGGCGCAGAATGCACCACGGGGACGGTGGGCACTGCCACCCTGATGGTGGAGCCAGCCGGGCAGGCGGCCTGCTCCGAGAACCTGGCCCCGAATGTCCCTACCCAGTTCGCCAATCTGCAGAACTTCGGCGACCCGCTGGCCTTTCGCGTCGGCGTGGGCGGGACGGATTACGGCATCCTGGATGAGATGCCCTGCAAGCATTACCAGGGGATTGTGCGCGGGGCCGACGCCAACGGCGTGCCCTACTTCTTCGTCACCCGCAGCCGGAATAAGACCGGCGCCTGCTCCACCTGGGGCTGCGACCCAGGCGAGCTGCTGATTGTGCGCATGGGATCGCGGCCAGTGGATGGCGAGCGCATGCGCTCGAACCGCCTGAAGTGGGATCAGGACTTTGGCGATACCGCCCCGCCTGAAACGGATGCGGGCCTGATCGCCAAATACTTCGACGGCTCGACCTTTTCATACCTGGGGGAATCCTACCGCTGGCCGTACAACTGGCACCCAGGCGGCACGCAGCTGGTGGACAACGTCTTGATCATCCCATTGGAATGCGGGGACGCCTGCGATGACTCCCTGTGCGACGACAGCGGGATCCTGCTGGTGGATGTGAGCGATCCTGAGAACCCGCTGCCCTTCTTCCACCAGACCTTCCCCACCCTGACCCAGGGCCTGGGAGTGGTGGCGGCTGCCAGGGCGGTCGATCCGAATGATGGGCAGGAGAAATATCTCTTCGCCCTGACCTGGGGGGACGATACCACCATCCGCTTTGCCTGGTCGGACAGCAACGATCTGCGCACCACCACCTCGATCCAGCTGGCCAGCTTCAGCTGGACAGTGGGCAACCTGGACAAGGAATGCGGCGCCTGCCAGTGGCGGCAGTGGCAGGTGTTCAACTTCGTGCGCGATACCGGCGGCGATCTGTACCTGCTGCTGGGGGACAACGATAACCCCGATGTGGTCTACGGCGATGACTGGATCGGGCTGGCCAGGGTGGTGACCTCCAAGCTCACCGCCGCGCAGTACGGCGATGCCATCGTGTATCTGCAGGAGCGGCATATCTCGGTCAACGACGCCGAGCCGGATATGGGCGACCTGGACGCGGCGGGCGGCTGGTATGTCAGCCCGACCGGGCAGCTGCTGCTGTACACGGCGGATCATCGCGGCTTCAGCAAGGAGGGGGCGATGTCGGTCGAGATGGGTGAATTCAGCACCAGGGATCTGACCTACAGCGCCAAATGCGGCCTGGAGTGGCCAGCCGAGCTGAGCCAGGTGCACTACCTGTCGCCCGGGCAGGGGCTGCTGCTGCACGGGGCGCGCTATATCGAGCCGTGGGTGCGCCTGTTCGAGGACACCAGCTACAACGGCCTGGCGGGGGCGGAGGAGCGGCAGGTGCTGACGGTTGACTGGCGCTACAACTCGAACTACCGCGCCGGGGGCGAATGTGATGACTACACCTGCGACGAGTATCACAATTTCGACAGCGGCGGCATCGATCTGTTCAACGACAAGCTGAGCTCCTTCAGCTGGTGCGGCGTGGCAGGGGCGACCATGACGATCT
>JAFGQI010000075.1 GCA_016935755.1 Anaerolineales bacterium | reverse complement strand
CTGGGCGTCCATTTGGGGGCTGCTCAGCTTGACCCCGATATCGCTTATCTGACCGCCGGTCACCGCCGCGAGACTCCTTTTGCCCGCTCCTGGCAGGTGGATGCCTGGCTGCCATTTAACATCAAACGCCTGCGCCAGGCCCTGCGCCAGCGCGGCGTTGCTCAGGTGGTGGTCAAGAAGCGCGGTTCACCCCTCCAGCCGGAGGAATTGATTCAGATGCTGCGCTTGAAAAATGTGGATCGGCAGAATCCACCAGATGAAACCAGCCGCGCCGAGCGAATCTTATTTCTCACCCACCTGCGCGGTCGTCCGATTGTGGTGATCTGCCATCCTGACCGGTAATGATGGGAAGGATGATCCCTTTTTGCCGGTATAAATCTCGGTCGGCTTCTTCCAGGATCTGTTCGGGGGTTCTTCCTGGCTGGTAGGAGGCAATGCCTATGCTGACACTCAACGGTTGGTTTTCCACTGAATGGGCAGTCACCGCATTTCGCAGCCGTTTGGCTGCTGTCCGGGCGTCATCCAGGCCGGTTTCAGGCAGGATGACCACGAATTCATCCCCGCCAAAGCGAGCCAGAAGATCGACCGTACGCAGCTGCGTGTTGAGCGCCGAGGCGACAATTTTTAGCACCTGGTCGCCTTGGAGATGCCCAAGATGGTCGTTAATTTGCTTAAAATCATCCACATCGATGATTAAGACGGACAGCAATTTGCCATAACGCTCAGCGCGCTGAATCTCGGAGGAGAAGGTTTCATTGAAAAAATGCCGGTTGTAGATACCAGTCAGGCTGTCGGTGCTGGCCAGGTGTTTCATCCTCTCGTACAAAGACACGTTTTCCCGTAATACCAGATACTGGCGCAGCAGGACCAACCCGATCAGGGCCAGAACGCCGTATAGTACCCCCAGCAGGCGCAAATCCAATTGGCTGGTTTGAGTGATCGCGAAAATCAGCAAGCCAATACCGAGGATGATCGCTGCATAGGGCAGGATCAGCCTGATCTGCTGGCGAGAGCGGTAAAAAACTCTCTCCCCGCTGAGATGCACCTGGAACCCGGAGATAATTTGCCAGCCGATCGCGTAGAGGTCGCACAAGGCCGAGAAAGCCCATAATGTATTTAAAATATAGGGATAAGGAAGATCATTGATTTCGAAATACGCAAACAGGAGGTCCGCCAGAACCGCCGCCGCCAACCCAACTCCAAGAAAGAACAAGGATCGTTGAGCAACTCGTTCAATATCTCGGTTGATGATGGCTATCACGCCAGCCAGCACCAGCAGGTCCCCCAGCGGGTAAGCCAGGCTCAGGAAACCGACTAAACCCTGGACACCCTCTATCGACAATGGAGCCAGAATAAAGAACCAGAAGACCATGGCGCAAGAAGTCACTACAATAGCCAGATCCAGGAGCAGAGTCCGCCGTTCCTGCTGATCCGTTGGCGCGAAAGGAAGCAGCATCAAGCCCACCAGCAGCAGGGGGTAGAAAATCAGGTAGAAGGGGTCTGCCAGGCTGGGAAATGGGTCCACTCCCAGCAAGCTTTCGTAGTAATAATAAAGCCCTTCTGCGATCGTGTTGGCCAGGGAAGCCAGGCCGATTAAAAACCATGCCCAGCGCAGGCGGCGATCGTATTCTTGCCCCAGCCAAAGGATCATTGCCAGGAAGAATACGAGCAAATAAAGGATGATCTGCGTCAGGCTGGAGACAACTGGCTCAATCTGCGGGTGGTAGAACGGAGATACATACCAGACAACATAAAAGAGCATCCCGATCCCTGATGCCGCCATTATCCCCAGGATGGGTGCATACCAGGTGGGGCGTTGGCTGGGCGGGTCGGTGGTCATACGGGTGATTTTATCATCAACAGGCACAGGATCCGATTACTCACAATACAGCACAAACAGCTCGCCCGGGCCGTGCACACCGATGGTCAGTGTCATTTCGATATCGGCGGTGCGCGAGGGTCCGCTGACCAGCACCAGGCTGGAATAATCGCCCAGAGGCAGCGACCGCACCGCACTCGTCAGGCTTGCCTGCAGGTCGGCTGCCTTGAGGATGGCGATATGAACTTCGGGCAGCAGCGAGGCGGTCAATGGGCGGCCAGGGCCGCCAGGCAAGATCAGGGTGCCCGTCTCAGCGATGCCAGCCAGGGCCCCGGTCAGGCCAGCCCGCAAGCCTGGATCAGGATCGGTGGTCGCCTGGATGCCAGCGGCGCGCAAGGCGTTCAGCAGCCCTACCGGCAGCTGATCCCCATCCCAGGATTGGATAGTCTGGATATTTCTGCTTTTGAGGATATCCAGAATATGGGCTGCCAGCTCGGGTTCCTTACAGCGAGTGAAGACTCCACCCAGAGCAGCCAGTTCGGCCTCAAAACGGGTCGCCAGGTCCTCTGGTTCGGTTGGCTGGGTAGAGACGGGTTGGGCTTGACTCTGTGACGCCGCTTGCGGGCCCACAGAGCTGAGCATTTCCGCCTCCCCGGTCGGCTTGAACTGGCTGTGGAAAGTTCGCCGTGCAGGGCGAGGAAAGTCGCGCCGGTAGCCCCAGCCGGTGAAGGCGGGCAGGCGCAGCCAGGCAGAGATGGGCGATAATAACCGGCTGAAGATCCCCGCCATGCTTTGCGCCGCGCCAAAACGCCAGGGAGATGCAGCCATCCAGCTGAAGGCGCGCAAACCGAGCTTAAGGCCGGCTGGTACATTCTTTAGATAGGCGGACTGCTCTGCCGACTGCCCGGCGCGCACCCGCAGCAGTAAACCGTCCAGGTCGATATCCATCGGGCAGGCTTCCTGGCAGGCCCCGCACAGGCTGGAAGCGCGGGCCAGATTCCCGAACTCCTGTATCCCGAACAGCCCGGCAGATATTACCGAGCCGATGGGGCCGGGATAAGGCGTGTGCTTCCCGCTGGCGCCCACATAGGCATGCCCGCCAATTTCCCGGAACACCGGGCAGGCGTTCAGGCAGGCCCCGCAGCGGATGCAGTACAGCGCCTCGGCCAGCGGCGAGAGGCGCAAAGCGCTGCGCCCATTGTCCAGCAGGATCAGGTGCCGCTGGAGCGCCCCATCGCTCTCGCCTTCCCGGCGAGGGCCGTGAATCAGGCTGGTGTATACCGACAGCTTCTGGCCGGTGGCTGAACGGGGCAGCAGGTATAACATCAAGGCCAGATCGTCCAGGGTGGGCACCAGGCGCTCGATGCCCATCAAGGCGATATGAATAGGCGGCAGGGTGGTGACCATGCGCCCGTTGCCCTCGTTGGTGACGGTGCAGAGCGCGCCGCTCTCGGCGACGCCAAAGTTGACGCCCGAGATGCCGATATCTGCGCTCAGGAAGGTCTGGCGCAGGATGCGGCGTGCGATTGCAGTCAGGGTGGGGATATCTTCAGTGAAGGGCACGCCCAGCTTTGCCTGGAAGGTTTCTCCGACCTGATGGCGTGTCAGGTGAACCGCGGGGGTGATGATATGGGCGGGTGGTTCCCCGCGCAGCTGCACGATGTATTCGCCCAGGTCGGTTTCCACCACCTGCAAGCCGTCTGCCTCCAGAGCCGGGTTGAGCTCGATTTCTTCGCCTACCATGGTCTTGGATTTGGCGATCAGCTTTGCCCCAGACTGCCGGGCGATCTGGCGCACAATCTCCACCGCCTGGGCCGCAGAAGCCGCCTGGTGGACGATCATCCCATTTGATTGAGCCCGGTGGATAAATTGCTCCAGGTAGCGATCCAGGTTGGTGGTAACTTCGGCCCGCACGGCATGGGCGCGCTGGCGCATGACCTGCAAATCTTGCGGTAGGGAAGCATAGGCCTGCTGGCGGGCGATTAAACGCCGTTCAGCGTTTCCATCCAGGGCGCCTTGCAGGGTGGGATTTTGAAGCGCCTCTCGGATTTGAGAGTGAAATGATTTGGTCATAGGGTTGTGCGCTCCAGCACCTGGGCAATATGGACGGCGCACGGGCGCAAACCCTGGCGATGCAAGCCGCCGTTGATATTTGTCATGCAGCCTGCATCACAGGTCACGATATGGTCAGCGCCGCTGGCCTGGATGTTAGCAATCTTGCGTTCCAGCATAGCAGAGGAAATTTCTGGGTGTTCGACCGAGAAAACGCCGCCAAACCCGCAGCACTCTTCGGCGTTGGGCAGTTCCACCAGCTCGGCCTCCCTGATAGATGCCAGCAAGAGCCGCGGCTGGCGATCTACGCCAAGCCCGCGCAGCAGGTGGCAGGAGGCGTGATACGCCAGCTTGCCGCGAAAGAGCGCTCCTACATCCGTGACGCCCATGTAATCCACCAGGAACTCGCTGAATTCGAACGTCCGCTCTGCCAGGGAGCGAGCGCGCGGTAGCCACTGCGGGTCGTCCCTGAACAATTCCGGGTAGCTGTGCCGGATCATGGCTGCGCAGGAGCCAGAGGGCACCACCACCGGGCCGCGTGTCTTTTCAAATACCTGAATGGTGTGCATGGCAACAGGCCGGGCCTGGGAGCGCATCCCGGCGTTGAAAGCCGGCTGACCGCAGCATGTCTGACCGGCTGGAAACTCAACCTGGGCGCCGGCGCGCTGCAGCACATGCACTACGGCCTGCCCGATCTCAGGGTATAACGTATCCAGTATACAGGTGATGAATAATTGAACGGTTGTACTCATCACCATATTTTATCCTTCAAGCGCGCCTGGCACAAGGAAGGTTTCTGCGCAGAAAAACTCAACGATCTTGCAAGGTAAAAGTCAATTTATTGCGGCGGCGCATGTGGTAAGATTAATGCTTGGTGTAAATACTGATACCTTCTGGCGATGGGGCGCCAGAGACTAACTCTCTGATTTAGAAGGACGGGAACGACTATGGCACCTTTCCGTGCAGAAATCCCTAACCACTTCAGCCTGCCGCGCCGTATCAACCGCCTGGGCGAGCTGGCTTATAATCTGTGGTGGACCTGGACCCCTGAGGCGCAGCGCCTCTTTTCTCGCATCGACCCACAGTTATGGGAAACAATTTATCACAACCCGGTGCGTTTTTTACGCCAGGTAGAACGCCCAAAGTTGAATGCGGTGACCAATAATCGCTACTACCTGGATTTTTACGACCGGATGTTTAGATCCTTCGATCAATATATGCAGGCCGAAAACACCTGGTCTCAGAAAGCGCACCCTCAACTGCAGGATAACCTGATCGCTTATTTTTCCATGGAGTTTGGCCTGCATGAAACGCTGCCTATTTATGCGGGAGGCCTGGGGGTGCTCTCTGGTGATCACACTAAGGAAGCCAGCGACCTCGGCCTGCCCTTCGTTTCGATTGGTTTTTTCTATACCGAGGGCTATTTCACCCAGCGCATCACCGAAGACGGCTGGCAGGAAGCCCAATACAATGTGCACCAGTTCGAGGAACTTCCGGTTATGCCGATCTTGGATGCCAATGGGGGGCCGCTGGTCATTTCGGTGGATTTGCCAGGCAGAATGGTTTTCGCCCGCCTGTGGGAAGTGCATGTGGGACGGGTTCCGCTTTACCTGTTGGATGCCAACGTAGATAAGAACGCTCCCGCCGATCGCGCCTTGACCGCTCGTTTGTACACCAGTGATTTGGACATGCGCGTTTCTCAGGAGATTTTGCTCGGGATTGGCGGGGTGCGCGCCTTGAGAGCTTTGGGCTACAACCCGGCAATCTGGCATATGAATGAGGGCCATGCAGCTTATCTGGTGCTGGAAAGAATTCGCGAGTTTATCGAGGTGGGTCACCCGTTCGAAGAAGCCGCCAACCTGGTGCGGGCAAGCAATGTCTTCACCACCCATACCCCGGTGCCGGCAGGCAATGATGAATTTCCTCTCTGGTTGGTGGATAAGTATTTATCCCAGGTCTGGCCGCAGTTGGGGCTGGATCGAGACCAATTTATCAACCTGGCGCGCCATACGGTTAGCTGGGGGGAAACCTTCAGTATGCCTGCCCTGGCGCTGCAGCATTCCGAGGGACGCAACGCGGTCTCGGAGCTGCACGGACGGGTCGCTCGTAAGATGTGGAACTACCTGTGGCCCGATCGGCCTGAGAACGAGGTGCCGATCATCCATATCACCAACGGTGTTCATACAGGCACCTGGCTGGCTCGGCGTTTGAGGGCGCTGTATGATCGCTATCTGGGAACAGACTGGCTGGAAAATGTGGATGATTTGGATGTGTGGGAGCTGGTGAACAATATCCCCGATGAGCAACTCTGGTCTGTCCGCCAGCATCTCAAGCGGAAGCTGGTGGCTTATATTCGCGAGCGCACCCGCCAACGCTGGCTGCGCGGCGGCTGGCAGCCTGTGCAGGTGGTGGCTTCGGGGGTTATGCTCGACCCTTATACTCTGACGATCGGTTTTGCCCGCCGGTTTGCTCCTTATAAACGCGCTAACCTGGTGCTGCGTGACCTGGATCGCTTGCTGAAAATAATCAACCACCCGGCTATGCCCGTGCAGATCATTTTTGCTGGCAAATCGCACCCCGATCATGAAGGCGGCAAGATGCTGATCCAGGAGGTCTACCGCGCCGTCAAGCGTTCGGAGAGCGGCGGTAGGTTGGTGTTCCTGGAAGATTATGATATGAATCTGGCGCGCTACCTGATCCAGGGTGTGGATGTCTGGATGAATACCCCGCGGCGTCCCAACGAAGCTTCAGGTACTTCCGGCGAAAAGGCTGCCTTGAACGGTGTGCTTAACTTCTCGGTGCTGGATGGCTGGTGGCGTGAGGGCTATAACGGGCAAAATGGTTGGGCCATCGGTAAGGATATTGATTATGACAATCCGGATCAGCAGGATGAGGCGGACGCAAGAAGCCTGTATGATATCCTGGAAAATGAAATTGTGCCGCTCTACTACCAGCTTCGCTCCTCCGATGGGCTGCCGGGTGAGTGGATCGCCCGGGTGAAAGAGTCTATCCGCACCAATGGGCCGCAGTTCAGCATGCGCCGCATGGTAAAAGAGTATGTTGACCGTCTGTACCTGCCGGCTCTACAACCGGTCAAGCAGGAAAAACAGCCGGACGCTGCTGTGTAATGAGCATGGTTAGCTCAGGATGGACATTTTACTAAACCCACAGGCCTGGCTGGCAGCTGGGACGATCTTTGTCTTGCGCGTCAGCGATATGACTCTGGACACCCTGCGCATGCTGATGGTTATGCGCGGGCGGAAAAGCGTAGCCTGGGTTCTGGGGTTCTGCCAGTCGGCGATCTTTGTGATGGCGATTGGTTCAGTGCTGAGCAATCTCGATAATCCGCTCAATATCCTGGGCTATGCCGCCGGTTTTGCATCTGGAAACGTGATCGGTATGCTGATCGAGGAACGCCTGGCTATCGGTCATACTCATCTGACGATTGTCAGCCCTAGCCTGGGATCAGCCATTGCCGAGCGCCTGCGCAAAGAAGGATATGCCATTACCGAAATCCCTGCACGCGGCAAAGATGGCATGGTAACCTTATTGCATTGCAGTGTGCTGCGGAAGAAAGCGGATCAGGTTCATCAGATTGTAAATCAGGTGGATCCATCTGCTTTCGTTACCGCAGAAGATATGCGCCCGGTGCGGCGTGGTTTTTGGAGAGCTTAGCACGGACCAGGCGCGTCTGGTGTTAATTCTGCTGGATTGTCCCCCAATTAGAACGCAGCGAGTTACTGATACCGCCAATGGTATTTCTTGGACTGGTGCGCCTTTTTCATAAGCGAGCATGAATCTCGACCGCCGTCTGCTGCAAAAGGCTTTTGAGTTAGCCGAGAACCGCTGGTTTTTACTGTTGACCATTGGGCTGGGTTTGGTCTCGGGGGTTCTGGTGGTCTTACAGGCTGGTCTGCTCAGCCGGGTGATCGCTCAAGTTTTTCTGGGAGGCGCGCTCACTTTGCAAAGCGTCGCCGGGCTGCTGGGGCTTCTCATGGCGGTGATGGTGGGGCGCGCCCTGTTAGCCTGGGGCAGCGAAATTTCTGCTAATGCCATCGCGGCCCGGGTTAAAACTGCTTTACGTTCACAGCTGTTCGAGCGAATATTGGCGCTTGGCCCCAGTTACGCCCGCGGCGAGCGCACGGGGGAATTGACCAACCTGGCAGTGGAGGGCGTGCAGGCTCTGGATGCTTATTTCAGCCAGTATTTACCCGGGCTGGTCCTGGCAGTTCTGATTCCGCTCACATTCTTGATTTTTGTCTTCCCTCTCGACCCAATCTCCGGGATAGTTCTGCTGCTCACGGCTCCGCTGATCCCTGTCTTCATGATCCTGATCGGCAGCATGGCCCAGGCGCTCACCCACCAGCAGTGGCAAACCCTCAGCCGGTTGAGCGCCTTCTTTCTGGATGTTTTGCAGGGGCTGGGGACGCTGAAAGTGCTCGGACGCAGCCGGGAGCAGACTGGAGCCATTGCTGAGACCAGCGAGCATTTCCGCCAGGTGACCATGAGCGTGCTCAGGGTCACTTTTCTGTCGGCCCTGACGCTGGAGATGGTCTCTACAATCAGCACGGCGGTGGTGGCTGTTGAGGTGGGACTGCGCCTGTTATATGGCCAGATGGCTTTTGAGCAGGCCTTTTTTGTGCTGCTGCTGGCCCCTGAGTTTTATCTCCCGCTGCGTCTGCTGGGAGCGCGCTTTCATGCCGGCATGTCCGGAGTGGCTGCCTCCAAACGCATCTTTGAGGTGTTGGATGCTCCGCTGCCCGCGGCCCAGGCAGCATTGCCAGGTGGCAAAGATATCGTTCCAGCCTTATCATCGGCCATTACTTTTGAAAATGTGCATTTCTCTTACGAAGAAGGCCGCCCGGCTTTGAGCGGCGTCTCGTTTACCCTTCCTGCCGGTCAGAAGACAGCCCTGGTGGGGCCAAGCGGCGGCGGGAAGAGCACGATTGCCAGCCTGCTGCTGGGATTTATCCAGCCAGGGCAAGGGCAGGTCAGGGTGGATGGGGTACCGATAGCGGAGATCGCTCTCGAAGCCTGGCGCTCACAGGTGGCCTGGCTGCCTCAGAACCCACACCTGTTCAATGACACCGTAGCAGCCAACATTTGCCTGGATAGCCCCAATACCAATCTGGAGCAGGTGATGACGGCGGCGCGTCTGGCCCATGCCGATGAGTTTATCCAGAACTTGCCCCAGGGATACGATACAGTGATCGGCGAGGGGGGGGCGCGCCTGAGCGGCGGGCAGGCCCAGCGGATTGCCCTGGCGCGCGCCTTCCTCAAGGATGCCCCTCTGGTGATCCTGGATGAGCCGACTTCGCAGCTTGACCCGGAGCATGAGGCGGCGCTGCAAGATTCGTTGGAGAGCCTGCTCGCTGGTCGTACGGCATTGATTATTGCTCATCGCTTGAATACTGTCCGCCGGGCGGACCAAATTCTGGTTATGCAGTCAGGCCAGGTCGTACAGCGCGGTGTGCATGCTGAACTGGCGCAGCAAGAGGGGCTGTATCGGCGCATGGTGCAGCCCCAGCAGATAAATTTCATGGAATCACTGTCCCCGCAGGAGGTGGCTGTGCAATCTGTGGCCGCCTCCACCAGCTCACAGTCAGGCTTTGCCGGGCAGGATTTTTCCAACCCGGTTGAGCCCTCCTCGCGGAGCCCTTTGCTGCGGCTGCTGGGTCTGGTTGCGCCTTTCAAAGGCTGGGTTTTGCTCTCCGTGCTGATGGGCTTTGCCACCATTGGCAGCAGCATCGGGTTAATGACCTCCTCGGCGTATATTATATCGGCGGCTGCGCTGCATCCTTCTATCGCTGACTTGCAGGTTGCCATTGTCGGGGTGCGCTTTTTCGGCATTACCCGCGGCCTGTTTCGCTACCTCGAGCGCTACATCTCGCATCAAGTCACGTTTCGCCTGCTGGCGCGCCTGCGCACCTGGTTTTACCAGGCGCTCGAGCCGCTGGCCCCTGCCCGCCTGCTGGGCTATCGCAGCGGTGATCTGCTGGCTCGCATTGTCGGGGATATCGAGACCCTGGAAAATTTCTACGTGCGCGTTCTGGCGCCTCCCCTGATCGCCTTGCTGGTGGCGTTGTTTACCTTTGTCTACCTGTCGGGCTATCGCCTCAGCCTGGCTCTGGCCTGGCTGGCGATTTACCTGGCTGCTGGGATCTGCCTGCCGCTGGTGATCCGCTGGTTGAGCCAGGAAGCCGGAGGCCAGGTGGTTCGGCAGCGCGCCAGGCTCAGTGCGGCTCTGGTGGATGGGGTTCAAGGTTTGGCTGAACTGCTGGCGTTCAACCAGGAGCGCGCCCAGACCGAGAAAATTTGTTCAATCGATCAGGCGTTAGTGAAATCTCAGAGCCGGCTGGCACATCTGGGCGGGCTGCAGATTGCCCTTAGCAATCTGCTATCTAATCTAGCTTTGTGGGTTGTGCTTGTTCTGGCAATTCCGCTGGTTTTTTCTGGAGAACTGCAGGGTGTCTATCTGGCGGTGGTGGTCCTGGCGGCTTTGACCAGCTTTGAAGGGGCTGCTCCGCTGGGTCTGGCGGCGCAGCATTTGGAGAGCAACCAGCAGGCTGCCCGGCGGCTCTTTGATGTGGTGAGCGTTCCGCCGGAAGTGATCGATCCACCCAAACCTGCGCCTCTGCCTGCGGAGATGGGTCTGCAGGTCGCTAACCTGAGCTTCCGCTATCTGGCCGGGTCTGATTCTACAGGGCTTGATGCGGGTCAAACTGACCTCGAAGAAGAATCTCCTTGGGCTTTACAAGAAGTGAGTTTTAACTTGCCGGCAGGCAAACGCCTGGCGATTGTAGGAACGAGCGGAGCGGGGAAATCCACCCTGGTGAACCTGCTGCTGCGTTTCTGGGATTATCAGCAGGGGCAAATCCTGCTGGGTGGGCGTGAACTGCGCCAGTATGCTCAGGAGGGTTTGCGCAGCGTTATGGGCGTGGTCTCCCAGAATACATACCTGTTTTCTGCCAGCCTGCGCGAAAACCTGCTGATCGCCCGTCCGGAAGCTGCCCCGGCGCAAATCTCCCAGGCGCTAGAATTGGCTCAGCTGAGCGCTTTTGTCGCGGCTTTGCCGCAGGGTCAAGATACCTGGATCGGGGAGCAGGGGCTGCTTCTGAGCGGCGGCGAGCGCCAGCGGCTGGCGATCGCCCGGGCGCTGCTCAAAGACCCGCCACTGCTTATCCTGGATGAAGCCACCGCCAACCTGGATATCCTGACCGAGGCGCAGGTTTTACGCGCCATCCATACCCTGATGGCAGGGCGCACGACCCTGATGATCACCCACCGCCTGGTGGGCATGGAGCGGATGGATGAGATTCTGGTGCTGGATCAAGGCCGAGTCGTAGAGCGCGGCCGGCACCCAGACCTGCTGGCGGCTGGCGGATTGTACCGGCGCATGTGGGATCTGCAGAACCAAATGCTGGTAGAATGAGGCGCTGTGATCATCATTATCAATGGCCCCCTGGGAATTGGGAAAACACAGGTATCTGAGAAGCTGGTTGAATTTTTCGACCGCGCCGTGATGCTGGATGGGGATTATATCGGCGCTGTGCATCCTTTTGAGATTTATGATGACGAGCGCATCGAGTACCTGTACCAGACGCTGCGCCATCTGACAGCTTATCATGTGGAGCATGGCTACCGCAATTTTGTGCTCAACTACGTATTTGAAAGTGCGGCCTCCCTGGCGCGCCTGTGCGGCCTGCTGGCAGATCTGGATGGTGAGATTTACGCTTTTCGCCTGACCTGCACAGAGAGCGAGATGGAACGGCGCATACGCTCTCGGGCTGTGGGCCGACCAGAAGAACCAGATTATCTGGCCTGGGAGCTGCAGCGCTTTCGCCAGCTGACCGCCATCCAGGAAGCCGCCACCCAGGAGGGGAACCTGGGCGAGGTGATTGATACCACTCAGCTGAGCGTACCTCAGGTGGCGCAGGCTATCTGGGATGCACTCCCAAGTAGGCGTCAGGATTGAGCCAGCAATTCTCAATATGCTGAAGTTGGCGATGCCAATGGCGAAAAAGCCGTTTCTACAAAGCTGGTCAAGGCCATCAGCAAGGTT